>JAHJDJ010000360.1 GCA_018812585.1 bacterium | reverse complement strand
GGCGATAAGGCCCGCCGCTCTCGGTTCTGGTGGTCTGCGCATTGGCGATATTCTCTGAAATGGTATCCATCCAACGCCGGTTTGCCTTCAGCCCGGAGGCTGATATGTGCAGTGATTTGAATAATGGATCTATTGACATCTTCCTACCCGGTTAGTCATTTCTTCTGTATTAACCTGTTCCACGAATCGCCATCTTTAAAATATCAAAATGCTGCTTGGCTAACTTGGCCTCAGCTTCATATTTGATCTGAGTTTCCGCAAGGTTTGCCATTTCCCGTTCGATGACAATCTCTTCTGACCCCGGACTGTCAATGCGGTCGTTAGCAGTTCGCATGACCGGCTTGGCTTGAATCGTCCGGTTGCTGGAAAGGTGCCCTGGGTGTGTGCGGGTTACCTGTTCACGATGGCGGTTGACAGCTCCCTGCAGTTCTACTTCAAAATCCACGACTTTGCGCTCATAGCCGGGGGTATGCACGTTAGCAATGTTCGAGGCGACCGCGCGCTGCTTCAAATGCTGCGCGTCCATTCCTTCAGCCAGGATCGGAAGTTTGGTTCTGTCGAATATCATGCTCTTGATCATTTTAGCGCTCCGGCGGATTCATAGAGTTCTCCTGCGCAATATCTTTAGGCAAGCATCGTGCCATGATGGAAAATCCGTAATGGGGGATTTTTACGCACGAATTCAGGCGTGAAAAAGAAAAGCCCACCAAAGGGGGGGCAAATTAGGTCTATAGGAGCGGCAAATTTATCCCCGAAGAACGGGTCGTATTTGCCTTATTGGATCTCTTCTCCATCCGCATCGCGATACTCTTTGATTTTGTTGCGGAGGGTCCGAATTGAGATATTCAGAAGCTTTGCAGTTTTTGTCCGGTTGTACTTCTGCGAGCTGAGGGTTTTCAGAATAAGCCACTTCTCAAAATCTCGCAAACTGGTGCCGGGAATTTGTGGGTACTCTTCGATGCTGTTCAGCTGCGAACGATCACCCGACTGCATGTCTTTGACATCAATGAGTTCATTACGACAGAGAACCACGGCGCGTTCAATCCGGTTCGCCAATTCGCGGACATTTCCCGGCCAATCGGCGCGCGTCAAATATTCCAGCGCTTCATCCGAAATACCGCTGAGATTCTTGTTGTATTCTTCGCAATAGCGGCTCAGGAAATGCTGCGCTAACAGAGGGATATCTTCACGGCGGCGAATCATAGGAGGCAGTTGTATGGTGATGACGTTTAAACGGTAGTAAAGGTCAGGTCGGAAGCGGTTCTTCTCCACCTCTTCCTGCAAATTACGGTTGGTCGTCGCCAGCACGCGGACGTCAACCTGAATTGTCTCATTGCCGCCGATCCGTTCAAATTCACGTTCCTGCAGCACGCGCAGCAGTTTGGCTTGCAGACCGGGAGCCATCTCACCGATTTCATCGAATAGAATGGTTCCACCGTTGGCCTGCTCAAACTTGCCGCGGGAACGGCTGAAAGCATGAGTATACGCGCCCTTTTCATGGCCGAAGAGCTCAGATTCGATTAAGCCTTCCGGCAGCGCGGCGCAGTTTATTTTGATGAATGGTTTGTTTTTTCTGGGGCTGTTATAATGGATAGCTCGGGCCACCAGCTCTTTACCGGTGCCGGATTCACCTTCTATCAGGACGGTGGAATGATTGGGGGCAACCACGCGCATAATCTCGAATACTTCATGCATAACCTTCGACTGCCCCACAATCGAACTGAAGCAGTACTTGCTGGAAAGCTCATTACGCAGATAGCGGTTTTCATCGACCAGCCTGCGATGTTCTATCGCCTTTTCGACGACCAGATCGATTTCTCCCGAGGTGAACGGTTTAGTGACATAATCAAATGCGCCCAGGCGCATCGCCTCGACGGCGTTTTCGATAGTCCCATAAGCAGTAATCATGATAACCTGAGTATCCGGATGGTGCGCTTTGATATAACGCAGTAACTCCAGACCGGAGATACCGGGCATTTTCAGGTCAGTTAAAACCAAATCATAAGTGTTTTCTTGAAGAATAATCTTGGCTTTTTTGCCGTCTTCAGCGATATCGACATCGTAAGATCGCCTGATTAATGCTTCTTTCAGGAAATCGCGGACGAGTTCTTCGTCGTCTACGACCAGGATTCTCAGCTGCGATTTTGATCCGCTCACTAACCCCCCCAGGTACTCGAAGATTTCCCAAACTGCTTGGCTAAATTATTGGCAATTTGACAGTGATTAATGTTCCGCCCCCTAAAGGTAAGGCTGCCTCAATTTTGCCCCGATGCAGCTCGACGATTTTTTTGGCGATTGCCAATCCCAACCCTGTGCCTTGCGTTTTGGTTGTGAAAAACGGATTGAATATTTTATCTATTATTTCTTTGGAAATTCCCGGGCCATGGTCACTGACAGTTATTATGACTTCGTTTGTCAATGGGTTCGCACGATAGCCTAAGATTGCCTTGCCTTTGCCGCCACTGGCTTCCAGAGAATTCCCCAACAGATTCAAAAGTAGCTGCTTAATTTTCCCCGCATCAATTCTGGCAGGATAGGGGTTTTCCGGATACTCGGTCTCTACCTTGAATTTACCCTTAGATGATGCTTCGATCAGTTCGATAACCTGCTTGAAAATTGGTTCCAGCGGTCTGCGTTCAAATTCACTGGGGCAATCCTGCGTGAGGATGAGCAGGTTTGAAGCAATGCGATCCAGCGCGTTCACGCCGTCGATGATCCGCCCTACCATCCGATGGCTGGATTTGTCTTGCTGCAGGTCCTCCGCCAGCAGCCCCGCAAATCCTTTAATCCCGGCTAACGGGTTTCGCAGTTCGTGCGCGACCTGAGCTGCCATTTCGCCTAAGGCTGCCAGGGTCTGCTGATGCAGCATGCGCCGTTCCAGCTCGCGAACCTGGGTTAAATCTTCCAACGTTTCCACGACGCCTAATCTTTCACCCGATTCTGATGCGATCCATGTCGAAGAGCTTTTAACCGCTATATTTTCACCCTCCCTGACCTGCAGTTCCCGTTCAAATCCGGTTACAGGGTTCCCTGTCATCAGCGTCTGCAACAGGGGGGAATTATCCTCAAATTCGCCCGTAAAAAAGTCGGGATAGCTTTTCCCGATAACCTCTTCGCTGGTGTAGCCGGTCATGTCCTCCGCAGTGCGGTTAAAGATCGTGATACGGCCTTCAAGATCAGTAGCGATAACCCCCGATCCAATCGAGGATAAGATGTCTTCCAAATACTGATTGACCCGATCCAGCTCAGCGTTCTTGTTTTTTAATTCAGCGTTGGTTTCTTCCAGCTCTTTAGCGAGATTTTCCGCGGCTTCTTCAAGTCTGCGATAAGCTTGATTTAAAGTGGATGAACTACGATTGAAGTATCGGAATGCTTCGACAAGGGCGATCAGTTCATCATCTTTTTTGGTGCTCACGTTTCTGGACAGCTCAGACAAGTTAATCATTACTTAAATTTCAAAATGCTGTATTTCCTGGCTTTAACCAATATCTTCCAGTAAATAAACAGCCGGAAAGTATCGCCCCTTACTAATCTGTACTAGAGATTGCGTATTTTTTCTTCTACCCAATATACTGTCTCTGATCCGCATTGGCAAACGTTTTCTATTTTTTTGTGAGGGTACCCTGGTTCTGGAAATCATTACCTGAAGAAAACTTAGAGTGATTATTGAACTTTTTAAGTTCTGGTTAAAGAAGCTTAAACTACTGGCAAAATTCAGTGTAGGGAATAATTTTACTTGACATTGCCGCAAATATTTCGTAATTTGTTTTATTCCGGGGAAAATCGATAATTCGGATTTTTTCAAACCAGAAGGGCAGGGCAGACATGGTTCGTTCCGGATGGGTCTATATCATCGTTGTTTGCAGTTTCCTGGCTTTCAGCTCGCAAGCTGCAGAATGGATAAGCCTGGGAGACCAGGGATCAGAGCCGGCGCTGCAAGTCAGATCAGCCGACCAGAATGGCTTGAACCTCAGCTTCCAGCTGCCGGGGTTTGAAGTTGAAAACCTAACTCATGACAGTGAAGTATTTAAGCGGCTGAATTTCCCCGGGAGTGGTGTCTGGGGCGAGTTCGGAATCCCAGAGCTGCCGACTTACAGCCGCCTGCTGCGCCTGCCCGATCGGGCGGGTTGGGAATGGGAAATCACCGGCAGTGATTTCGTTGAGTTCGAAGGTTTTCATATAACGCCGCATCAGGAAGGCAGAGTTGAAACTCCTGAAGGTGGTATAGAACCCGACTTCGTTTACAATCAGGCTGAATACCGAAAGGATGTGTGGTTCCCGGAGCATCCCGTAGGATTAGGCGATCCGGTTATCATGGCAGGGTTCCGCTTGGTCCGCCTGGAATTGCGTCCCATCCAGTATAATCCCAATACCGGAAAATTACGCGTTTACCGCCAATTAGAGGTGAGTATTCGCTTCACCGGTGAAGGTGAAAATCCCGTAGAAATAGTACGCCAGGGACGTTCTAGAGTTTTCAGTCAACTGATCGAAAGAGAAGTGATTAATCCCGGTGTTTTCGATACAGACGAGGAAAATGAAGTCCTGGGCGGTTATCTGGTTATCACGCCTCCCAGCCTGGAAAATTCCTTCTGGCTGCAAGCGTATGTCTTATGGAAACGGCAAAGCGGTTACCCGGTCACAGTAGTAAACACGACGACAACCGGTTCCAATGCGACCGCCATTACCAGTTATATCCAGAATAGTATCTACAATGTCTGGCCCGAGCCGCCTGATTTCCTGGTTCTGGTCGGCGATGCTGATTACGGTATGCCCACCCATTATTATTCTCCCACGGGAAACGCCACTGACTTGCCATATACATTATTAGAAGGAACCGATTACTTTCCCGATATGCTGGCCGGAAGATTGTCTGTCGATTCTGAAAACGATCTTGCCATCGTTTGTTCGAAGTCGATTAACTATGAACAGAATCCCGACATGGTTTCGACGGATTGGTTTACTCGTGGTTTGATGGTCTATGATTATGGCGGATCACTATCCTGCCAGAATGTGAAGAACCGCTGCCGCGACCTGATGTTGACACATGGTTACGCCACCGTCGATACCGTAACCAACCCTCCAAACTACTATGGCGGTTCTCTTATCAACCCCATCATCAATGCGGGAATATCGTTCATAAATTATCGCGGTTATGGTTCCTATTCAAGCTGGACACCACCGAATTACAGCATTTCAGACATGTATTCCCTGGACAATGGATTCAGGCTGCCGGTAGTAACCTCCATTGTCTGCGGAGGCGGTAACTTTGTCAGCACCTCTTCCGATCCCTGTTTTGGGGAATACTGGATTCGGCGCGGGTCCTCACCAAACACCGTTTCCGGTGGTGTCGCCTTCATGGGGCCAACATCTCTTTACACACATACCAAATGGAACAACTGTATTGATGGCGGTATTTATCAGGGAATCTTTGAAGAGGGCATTGAAGATGTGGCTTCCGCTCTGTTGCGAGGCAAAATGGAGCTTTACTATGGTATGCCCAATAACCTGGGTTCGGGAGGCACTACCAGCTCGGTCGAATGCTATTTCCATATCTATAATATCCTGGGTGATCCTGGCCTACGCATGTGGACTGGAATTCCCCAGGTCTTGACCGTTGACCATCCCTCTGAACTGGCCTTGGGAGTCAATGCGTTCGACGCATCCGTGGCAATCTCCGGCGTACCTGGTGAAGGCGCTCTGATCTGCCTCTATAATCAGACGACGGGCTATCAGATTTACGACTGGGCAGATGAAAATGGGGACGTCCTCTTCGACCTGGCCGGAACCGACGCTGGCGCTTACACCCTCACCGTAACCGGCAAAAATCTGAAACCCTACCAGACAACCGTCACTATTGCTCAGGAAGACGTTGCCCTGGGTATCAGCAATTGCGTTATCGATGATGATAATGTCGGTGAATCCTCCGGCGATGGTGATGGCGATGTCAATCCCGGCGAAACCATTGAGATGGCGGTCATCCTCGAAAACACAGGCAGTTCAGTCACTGCTTCAGGGATCAATGGCTCCATCTCCTGCGACGATCCTTATCTGGAAATTACCGAGAATACACTATCTGGCACATCCGCAATCCCCGGCGGTACCTGCCAGTTGAATGACGACTTTAACCTGGTCATTTCTCCGGAAGCGCCGCACACCCATGAGCTTCCCATCTACCTCGAAGCGACGTGTAATGAAGGCAGTTGGACCAATCTGGTTACATTGGAAGTCGTTGCCCCGCTGGCGGAATGCCTGGATTACGAAGTGGCAACTGTCTCGGGACTGTTAAATCCCGGCGAGCAGGCGGATGTGACCATTGAATTAAAGAGTTCTGGAGGCGATCCGCTTTCCAATTGTACTGCGACATTAACGTCACCTGACGGCAAACTTGTCGTGGTTGATGCAGATGGCTCGTGGGGAACTCTACAGCCGGGGACTTCTGCCTCCAACAGCGGCAATCCTTTCACTCTGCAAGCCACTACGTCTTGTCCTCCGGGATGGGTCATCCCTCTGGAATTGACGGTGACGTCCGATGGTTATTGTGATACTTTGACCGTTTCTTTCATCGTTGGCGAAATCATTGACACTGACCCCGCAGGGCCTGACAGTTACGGCTATCGCTGTTTCGATTCCCGTGATGTTGGCTACGCTCAGGTGCCGCTATATGACTGGGTGGAAGCTTCGGCGATGCCCGGACAGGAAACTCTGAATTTGCCTGACTACGGCAATGAAGATGATAAGTCCATCGCTCATCAATTACCCTTCAGCTTCCGTTATTATGGCGTCGATTACAACGAAATTACAATTTGCTCCAACGGTTGGTTGTCGATGGGTGATAGTCATAATTACATCAGCTTCCGAAATTGGAATATCCCTGGCGCGCTGGGGCCTCCAGCCATGATAGCCGGTTTCTGGGATGATTTGCGTCAAGTTTACGGCGTGACCTCGGTAAATTATTGGTTTGATTCCGATAACCATCGCGTCCTCGTCGAATGGAAAGACTTGCGCACCGCTTCAGGCTCAGGGATTAACCGGTTTGAAATTATACTCTACGATCCGGCCTACTACCCCACGTCAACCGGCGACGGGAACATCCTCGTCCAATATCATACCTTTAATAATGTCGATGCCAGTGAAAATTACTGTACCATTGGTATCGAAAACTGGGAACAGTCGGACGGCGTGAATGTGACTTATGCGAGTCATTATTCGCGCGGTTCTGCGATACTGACGGCAGGTGTAGCCCTGCTGTACACGACCGACATCGACTACTCCACCGGAGCGCCCGACGTTCAGGTTTCCCTGACGCCGGCTGTATCACCCATCCAGATTCCCGCCACCGGCGGTTCTTTCGATTTCAATATCGCCGCGGTCAATAACGATCCGGCTGCCGCGAGTGTGACCTTATGGTGTGACGTCGTGCTGCCCAATGGATCGTTCTTTGGACCCTTATTGGGCCCTATAACAACCACTATGAGCGCCAGCAGCTCTCTGGATCGAGATCGCACGCAGCTTGTCCCTGATAATGCGCCGCAAGGCTGGTACACCTATCGCGCTTTCGTAGGCAGCTATCCCTCCATGATCTACAGTTCCGACAGTTTCCAATTTGAAAAGGTCGCCGATGTCTATGATATTCCAGTCGCTGAATGGGAAAACGATGGCGAACCCTTCGGCAGTGAGCTGGAACAGTTGATCACAGAGCTGCCGCAGGAATTTGGATTGATCGGCGTGACGCCCAACCCGTTTAACCCCATCACCACTGTGACCTTCGCTCTGCCTGAAGCGACTCACATGACCCTGGAAGTCTACGACATATCAGGACGAAAGCTGACAATCCTGATCGACGGTTGGCGGGATGCCGGTTATCATCGGGTTACCTTTGATGGATCACAGCTTGCCTCCGGTATTTATCTGTGTCGGTATCACGCTGGAACTCAACAGACAATCGCTAAGATGGTACTGCTGAAATAGCGCCAAAACCAGACTGATTCTGATCAAGTAAGATAGCGGTCATTCCAGCTCGTCTGTGCCATAGGAATGCCTTCGGCAGAATCTGACAACTGACAGAACACCATCATCATAAAAAAAACGATCAGCCCTGCGGCTGATCGCTTTTACTCATAGTATGCAGGTAGGGGCGAGGCAACTTGTTCCGATCCGTCGGGATACTGCGCCTCTACATAATCATAACTAGCCCCGCAAAGTCGCGTTCCGCAGGGATTCCGTGATCACGGAACAGCGCTTTGCGATAAGAGTGACGAATGTCACTTCATCAGAATCATCTTTCCAATTTCAGTAATGGAAGCGGACTGCAGACGGTAGAAGTAGATTCCCGACGCTAAACCAGTGGCGTCGAAAGTGACGTCATGGTAACCCGCGTCGCGATAGCCGTCAACCAGCGTTGCCACCGTTCGTCCTGAAATATCGAAGACGTCAAGCGTTACCCTGGCCGCTTCAGGCAGAGCGAAACTTAGCGTAGTGGTCGGGTTGAACGGATTGGGATAAGCTGGCGCCATGCTGAATCGATCGGGTATGGGAGCCAAAGTGATATCTGCATCTTCCTCCAGCGGCTCACCGTAATTCGACCAGTCACCCACATTCCCGCCGGACAAATCCGCGCCCGATTTCGTGAATGAGAAGGAGGAACTGTCCAGAATGGTCGTGTTATAGGTGCCGATATATCCCACATATTCGTATTCTCCTGCTGGAGCATTCCCGGGGATATTTTGTGTTCGTGTTCGTGATGTGATTGAACTGGCGCCCAGAGTCAGGTTGATGGGGCCCAGAACCGGACCATATTGAGATCCATTCGGCAGATAGAGACTGATCCAGGTGTCGGCATTCAGCGGTTGAACCGCGCTGTTCTCCAGATCAATGGTGAAGTCGAACGAACCGCCGCCCATAGGAATTGTGATGGGAGGATTCACCGGCGTCATGGTTACCTGCAGATCGTTGCCCGGGGGCGTATAATCGAAATCGGTGGTAAAGAAGTAGGCTCGCTGGTTTTGCACATGTGCAATCGTTTGATTTTTATAGAACAGCGAGTAGACCACTTCGATACCCATGGTCTGATCCGGTGATTCGATACCGATAGTTTCATAGGCATTATCCCAGTAATAACCGCTCACTTCGACGATGGTGTGATACTGGAAGAGAATTTCACTGTCGCCAGTGCTGGTGGGATAGCTGTCCGCATCATACAGGATAGCTTCAAAGGTCTCTTGTGAACCACCGCTTAAAGTCGGCATGCGAGACCACTCGATGACAATCAGATTATTGACTTCATCATGCCAAGCATACACTCGTCCACCGCTGTTAGTGGTCAAATCGTCCCAGAAAGGCGCAATCATGCCGTCTGGGCCTAAGGCTGACGGAATCTGCCAGTTACGGAAATGCGTAAATGAGACGTTCGGCACAGTTGAAAGCCAGCCATTGGTACAGACGGTGATCGTATCCACTTCCATGCCGTAGAAGACGAAATTGATGGGTAAAGGAATATTGATTGAAGCGTCCTGTTCTTCACCATAATCGTAAATGGCCAGTTCAGTACCCGAACCCCCGAAGTCTGGATCAATTTCAATCCAGTTGTAGGTCGGGTGCAGCGGATAATTGACGTCCGTATCATCGAAGCACCAGTATCCATACTCATCCGGTCCGGTAGGATCGACGGAACTGACTGTCCCGATGGTTACATGACAGGGGACTGTTTGCATGAATCCAGTGCTGGTCGTTAATTCGATCTCCAACTCTGCCGGCCATCCCGGTGGTGAATCGATCGAGGTGGAGATGTTGTAAGTATCATTATAGTTACTGACCAATGTGCCTGCCGGTATCTGGCCGTAATCGCCGATGGAGTCATTGACAGTCACCAGTGGATCCAGCGACCTTAACACAGCAGTGACGCCGTCAGCATCATCCGTCCCTAAATTCAGTGCATTGATAGTAATTTCTGCGGTTTCACCGGGCGCAACGATTGAATCCCCGCCGACCTCCGACGCGGCACGACACTCAAAATTGGGCGCAGAGATGAGAACTTCCAGCAGTTCATCCCAGGTGCCTTGTGCCGTTGTAATCGTTAATTCGAATTGCAGCAAATGCCCATCTTGAGCTTCCAAGCTGACGCGGAAGTCAATGTCATCCTGACTGGATGCGCTGCCGCCCGGAGCCAAATTTGCGAACGTTTCAAGAGCGTCGCCTAACTGAATCAGGGGATCTGCACAAGCGGCATTCAGGGTTATGTCCGTGGCGACCGTGGAGGAACCGTAGTTTTTCAGCACGATTGGCAGTTCGATGGTTTCACCGGGATTCACCAATCCATCAGCGTCGCCCAGACTTTCACCGATGTTGTCATCATCGACCACTGAGGTGTAATAACCCACGATAACATCCTGTTGAACCAGGTCCAGCGAGTCGATAATCGGTTTGTAGTTATGCTTAAACAGGGTGATTTTCAGGTTGCCCGCAGTCAGGGGATTAATGGTTAAATCTGCCCATCCATCAGGACCCGATGCGGTCAATACCTGGACTTCGCTCTCTTTGTAAACGCAGACAGTGACGCCTTCCAGCGGATTACCCAGCTCATCCTCCACCTGGACAGAAACGACATTATCTCCGAAGTCTATATTGTCCGGCACAACTGCCTGCATATACTGAATCGGACCAGTATACAGTTCCAGACCCGGATCACCCGCCAGGTTATTCCAGTTCGAATAATCATTCACAAAGTTTGAATTGATGATGATGTAGGCGTTGAACAGCTCAATCTTACCGCGCACGAGAGAGGTGCCTGCAGTCCAGATATCTTCATTGAAAAGACCCTGGTACATCCCTATGTCAACGCAGTTGTTGCAGCGTGTATTTGTTCCAGATGTTGCAGTTCCAACGCAGGCAACAGCTCCCTTTCCCAGAGTACCAGATCCAACAGTTACAAAGTGTTCCATTATGGAATTACTTGAAAATCCACCAGTGCCACAGGTCAGCGTGGTAACAAAAGGAAGCATGAAGCCGTTGGTTAAGTTATCCGTATCACCGTTATCCCATCCACTCATGCCCAGATAACCACGGTAATTGAAGTAAGATACACCGCTGTTCATGCTGTTCGCCATGGTGGTTACTGCTGAACCACCCATATTATACCAGAACGTATCAATCTGGGTGAACTCGTGTTCCAACATGCGGGTTTTGATCCAGCGGTTGGTTAAAATAGTGGATAAACCCGAACTCCCGGATCCAGCTACCAGCAGCGATTTACTGATCCATTCGTCGTGAAGGGTTGCAGGCTGTTTTTCGTACCAGAGAATCTTGTTGAACATCGCCAGGGCTTCATTGAAGTTTTCTGCGGGCAGGCGGCCTATGGAAACTTCCGGCAGCAGGTCACCGCCGGCTAAAAGGCTGTAAGGATAATCCCAGACGTAACTGGCGTAACCCGGAAGCGCATAACTGCCGTTATTGTCCCCCACCAGTAACACATATTCCGGTGGGACTTCCCAGGTGTCATAAGCATTCTGTATGACATTAAAAATCGTCGTGGTATTCGTGTTGTAAGGGACATTTTCGATCACGATGGTATGACCCTTACGATGTTTCCATTCGATGAACTGGCTCTGCATAACGTCCAGCAGATCCGCGGCATTCACACAGATAATCAGATAAGATCCCAGCAGTTCATAATCGACGTCCACTGCGTCGTCGAAGTTGACCACCGTCGAACGCATCAAATTGCCCCAGGATTCTGAAATAGGGCGAGGCGCGCGTTCCTGCACATTGCGGAGATCGACTCCTTCATAGACGACTTCAATCTCCATCTGCGTGGCGATGCGCAGCTCTTGGGTGACAGGATTATAACTGACCGGGTTTATCTGCACGGGAACGACACGAATATCCCGCATGATGGCCGGTTCACCCGCTAACGCTAATGTTTGAGGGTAAAACTCATCTGCGCGATAAGTTTCTTCAGACCAGTAACGCTCCTGTGTCTCTTCCAGAGTACGCCCCTGCGCAGGCATCAAGTCGATATTTGGTATAATTCGTTCTGCCAGCACGCGGGCTTCCACGCGGACTCCACTGCGCGCGGGGATCGCCAACAAGCGCGTCACGTGAGGAACTTCCGGCTTACCTAAGTCAATTTCATAGCCCCCTCCGATGATCTCAACGCGATCCCAGAGTTTACCGTCCATCATCGTACTGGTTAGCTCGATGCCGGGAAGAGTCATCTCAAACCGGTCTCCGGATGACGAATGCTCCAACATACGGAATTCCGGACGTTGGGATTCATTATTAATCGGCTCTAATTCAGTCCAGGCTGCTGAAGCAGCAGCAACGAGAAACAGTGCCAAAATTGCACAACTAAGCAAATTACGCATACTATCCTCAAGTTTAGCGGTTCAAGCACAACACTAAGTGCAAAAATAGTACCAGCGGTCATGCTAAGAAACTCATTTGATTTCTATCTATTAAAAGGAATACGAAATGAGAAGATTGATCGTTGCTTTTGATGGAATAAATCAATAATTTATGATGAATAAAGGCAGGTAAGATTCCAGGGTTTCCCGGTTCGTGAAATTCAGGGAATCTAGTGGTGAAATATCCAAATAAATTAAGGAATTATTTCTATGGACGCAACGATAAGTTGGGATTTTTCCAATTTGGAATGGTCTGCTGTGGGTGATCCGGCTGGCTTGAAAGCTGAGGATCTTGAACCTTTTTGGGAACGGGCTCAGACTGCTCATAATGATCTGATGCAGCGCCGTGATACCGGAAAACTCCCTTTTTATGAGTTGCCTCAGCAACAGCAGGATATCGACGAAATCGTAAAATATGCTCAAAGCGTTCACAGCAAATTCACCGACATCGTGGTTCTGGGAATTGGTGGCAGTTCGCTGGGACCTGCGGCTCTCTATTCTGCTTTGGGGCGCCAAGTCGAGAATGTCCATGAAATGCCGCGCTTCCACTTTCCTGATAACGTCGATCCTTTCGAATTCGATGATCTCTTAAATCATTTGGAGCTTGAAAAAACGCTTTTCAATGTCGTCACCAAGTCAGGAGGAACTCCTGAGACCATCACGCAATACCTGATTGTCAGGGAACGCCTGGAACACAAACTTAAAGATCACTATAAAGACCATCTGGTATTCACCACTGATCCGGAAAAAGGTCATTTGCGCCGTATTTCCAGAGAAGAACGCATCCGAGCTTTCAGCATCAATCCCGGCGTTGGTGGTCGATTCTCTGTATTGACGCCGGTCGGTCTCCTACCCGCAGCTTTGGCTGGTATCGACATAAACGCGCTGTGCCGCGGCGCGGCCGCTGCTGTCTCCACTTGCACTTTGGCAAGTGTAGATGAGAATCCTGCCTATGGTATCGGATTATCCTTGTGTCTGCTGCGCGATCTGAAAAGTGTCGGCACAGTGGTGATGATGCCGTACTGTAACCGTCTCTTAAGCTGTGCAGATTGGTTTCGGCAGTTATGGGCTGAAAGTCTGGGAAAGAAAGTAAATCTTAAGGGTGAAACAGTTCATTGGGGGCAGACACCCGAAAAAGCGCTGGGCGCCACCGATCAGCATTCCCTGGTGCAGCTTTACATGGAGGGTCCCTTTGACAAGGTGATCTGTTTCTTAGAAGTCGAAGACCATGACGTCGATCTGGTCATTCCCCGCATATATCCTGACAATGCCGACCTCGATTTCTGGGGAGGACATACCCTTGGGAATCTACTGAACACTGAAAAGCAAGCCACCGAAGCAGCGCTGACGGAGAATGGTCGCCCCAACTTAACCGCGAAATTTCCCAGCGTGAATGCCTTCAGCGTGGGAAACTTCCTGATGACTCTGCAGATAGCCACCATTTTCGCCGGTTCCTTCTTAGGCATCGACCCCCTGGATCAACCCGGCGTCGAGATGGGTAAAATATTAACGAAAAAGCGTATGACGCGATAGGGAGTGTTTACGTAATACCTTGATGGTTTAACTCCACGCTATATCGCTTTAAATGGGTTAATTCCCAGATACCCAAAAGAAAAATCAGATAAACCTTGCTTTATATTCTTAAGCTTGCTTAATTGTAACGTTCCATAATTCTTAAACTAAATTGATAGATTTACACACACATACATCCGCTTCTGACGGTACATTTGCCCCAGGAGAACTGGTGAAACTGGCCCAGCAGGAGGGACTGCTGGCCGTCGCCGTCACAGATCACGACACGACCGCGGGAAACGCAGAAGCGATGCAAGCCGGTCGTGAGTTGGATTTTGAGGTTATTCCGGGCGTGGAAATCAGCGCGGACTCTCCATTTGGATCGGTGCATATCGTCGGTCTCTATGTTGACTATAACGATGAAAAATTGGAGGCTACTCTGCGCGAACTCCGAGAATTCCGAGATCAGCGAAACCGCCTAATGATCCTGCGTCTGGCGGAGTTGGGCATCCAAATTACCATGGACGAACTGATGCTGGAGGCGGGGGGCGACCTGGTTGGCAGACCGCATTTCGCCGCTCTGCTGGTAAAAAAAGGCGCAGTGACCCACTATAAGGAAGCTTTCAATAAATATCTGAAAGCCGGCGGAGCCGCTTACCTGGACAAGAAGCGTCTACCTGCTGATCAAGCCATTCAAATGATACACGATGCAGGCGGGACTTCGGTGATCGCTCACCCTTTCGTGTTGCGTAAAAAAGACCAGGCAAACTTCGAGCAGAACATTAAATATCTGATTGACCGCGGCATTCAAGGCATAGAGGTATACTACACCGAACATACCCGCGGGGAAGAGGCGCTCTTCGCTGATCTTGCACGACGTTATGATCTGGTCATTTCAGGGGGGTCCGATTTTCACGGCACAGTCAAACCCGACATCCGTTTGGGGCGCGGATTCGGGGATATGAAAATTTCTTACGACATCTTAGAGAACATTAAAGAGGCACGAGCATGAAAGTACCCCCACTGGATTTAAAAGCTCAATTTGAGGTCATTCAAGATGACGTCCATAGCAGATTCGAACAGATTCTGGCCACGCATCACTATATCTTAGGCCCCTATGTCGCTGAATTAGAAGGCGAAATTGCCAAGTTCTGCGGTGTCGAACACGGCATTGGTGTGGCCTCGGGATCGGATGCCATCCTCCTCGCTTTGATGGCAGTCGGCGTCACGGAAGGGGATGTCGTGATCACCACCCCCTTTACGTTTTTCTCGACTGTTTCATCCATCACCCGCTTGGGCGCTAAGCCATACTTCATCGATATCGATCCCTTGACCTGCAACCTCGATCCCAACCAACTGGCAGACGTCAGAGCGACTAAAGTCAAGGCGATCCTGCCGGTACATCTTTACGGTCAACTGGCTGACATGGAAGAGATCGGCTGCTGGGCGGATATGAACGACGCTGCTATCGTCGAAGATGCCGCACAAGCTATAGGCGCTTCGCGCAACGGCCGCATGGCGGGCAGTTGGGGCGCAGCGGGCGCCTTCTCATTTTACCCTACGAAAAACTTAGGCGGCGCGGGCGATGGCGGCATGATCGTCACCGACAATGAGAAACTGGCAGAGAAATTGCGGTGTCTTCGAGATCATGGCGCAAAACAGAGATATTATCACGATGAAATTGGACTTAACAGCCGTCTCGACGCCTTCCAGGCCGCAGTTCTACTGGCCAAATATCCCCATCTGGCTGCCTGGAATGACAAACGCCGCGATATTGCAGACCAATACCGGCGGGAATTCGCCGATCTGCCAATTGAGTTACCAAAAGAAGACACAGGTAATGTTCATATTTACCACCAATTCGTTATTCGTACGCAAAAGCGAGATGAACTGAAAGCGCATCTGGATCAGGCCGGGGTCTATACCGCGGTCTTTTATCCGGTGCCTCTGCATCTGCAGAAATGCTTCCAGTACCTGGGTTATCATGAGGGCGACTTCCCGGAAGCTGAAAAAGCCGCCGCTGAAGTCTTAGCCCTGCCGATCTTCCCCGAAATAGGAGCAGAACGGTTCAATATCGTCGTCAACGCGGTGAGAGAATTCTTTGGGGGGTAGGACCGTGACGTTGCACTGCGGCTTGAATATCTGTTCAGGTCGGAGAAGTGTGAGTTAGAGCGAGTCGATTATGAAAAAATTACCTTACCTGTTGATGGTCGCCCTGTTGCTATTCGCTGGCTGCGGCGAACAGCAGGGGACCAAAAAGAGAATGAAGATCGCTAAAATCGATCTACCCGATATTCAGGCGCGCGATACCCTGCGGGCCGCGACCGGTTACGGCGCCAACAGCTATTTCATCTATAAAGGTCAGCCCATGGGGTACGAGTACGAACTCCTTTCTATTCTGGCTGATCACTTGGATCTCGAGCTGAAGATTCGCATCGTGAAAGATATCGATAAAGTCTTCGATGTTTTAAACCGCGGCGACGTTGATATCATCGCCCTGGATCTGACCGTGACGAAGGAAAGATCCGAAAAAGTCGATTTTACGGTTGCGCATAATGAGACACAGCAGGTCCTGGTGCAGCGCAAACCGAAATCATGGCGTCTGATGAAACTTCACGAAATCGACCGGGCCTTGATCCGCAATCCCATCGATCTGCTGGGGAAACCGGTGCACGTCGCTAAGGGATCATCTTATTATTCACGCCTGGTGAATTTATCAGAAGAGATCGGGGGCGAGATTGATATCATGACGTTGCCCGGCACTATTTCAACCGATGAGTTGATCGGTATGGTGGCGCGTAATGAGATCGACTATACCGTCGCGGATGAAAATATCGCCAGAATTAATTCCGCCTATTACTCCCATATCGACTTTGAAACGCCCATCAGTTTCCCTCAGCGTGTCGCCTGGGCAGTCAGGAAAACCTCACCTGAATTGCTGGAAGCCGTCAACGCTTGGATAGGGGAGATGAAGAGCAGTACACTCTATTATGCCATTTATGATAAATATTATAAAGATCGGCGCGGCTTTCGGGAGCGCGCTCGCAGCGAATTTTACGCCTACAAGGGCGGCAAAATATCAGAATATGACGACCTGCTGAAGAGTTATGCCGGTGAACTGGGCTGGGATTGGCGGCTCTTAGCGTCGCTGATCTACCGGGAATCCCACTTCGATCCCTGGACGCGGTCCTGGGCTGGCGCGGTCGGTCTGATGCAGTTGATCCCGGAAACCGCACGTCAATTCGGAGCGATGGATATCTATGACCCGGCAGAAAACCTGCACGCCGGAGTCAAGTACTTGAAATGGCTGGATTCCTTATGGCAGGAAATCCCGGATCCTGTTGAGCGTCAGAAATTCGTTATGGCCTCTTACAATGCCGGGCAGGGGCATATCTTAGATGCCAGACGTTTAGCACGAAAATACGGCAAAGATCCCGACGTCTGGGATGACAACGTCCAATACTTCCTGCTGAAAAAATCCAGCGAAGAGTATTTCAACGACGAGGTCGTGGAACACGGCTACTGTCGCGGCGGAGAAACCTACGCCTATGTGACAGACATTTTTGAGCTGTATGAACGTTATAAACAGCACGTCCCACTGGAGGATGCTGCTCCCGAAGAAAAACCGGAAGACATTCCCTTGATCCTGTCACCGGAAGAAATCGCCATTAGATTAGGGGAGAGTTAAAATGGACGATAAAGAAATTTATGAACGAGCTCGTCGGCGTGTAGAAGAACTTAAGGGCTTCTACATTCACTTAGCTGTCTTCATCATTATCAATTTAGGTCTCTTTCTTTTTAACTGGTTCACAGATAGGCATCATCTCTGGTTTATCTGGTCGCTATTTGGATGGGGAATTGGGCTGGCGATACATGGTTTGTATACCTTTAATTTCATGCCATTCTTAGGGCGCGACTGGGAAGAACGCAAGATTCAGGAATTAGTGGATAAGGAAAAACAACAGGGCATGTAATTTGTAGGGTGGACTAAGGGAAGCGCTTTTAATTCGTCATTCCAGCTTGTCTGGAATCTGACGGCTGGACGTTACTGGACTTGTCTGATTCTGGACGAGCCAGAATGACAAGTTCCTTTGCTTGATATGATAAGTGAAAAGCAATTCGCCGTTTATATCATGGCGAATGACCGTCCTACACTTTATGTGGGTGTTACTAATAATTTAATTCGCCGAGTTTTGGAGCATAAAAACAGGCTTGATCCTAAGAGTTTTCCTTCACGATACAAGCTGTCAAAACTGGTGTATTATGAATTTTGCTATGATGCTTATAATGCAATCATTAGAGAGAAACAATTAAAAAATCTTGGTAGGCATGTTAAGATCAAGTTAATATCTGAAACAAATCCAAGTTTCATAGACCTTTTCAGTAAAATCAATAGTTAAGTTAAGCCGTCATTCCAGCTTGCCTGGAATCTAACGGCTGGGCATATTTGGACTTGTCTGATTCTGGACAAGCCAGAATGACAAGTCACTATCAACCAGGACAACCCACAATGTCAAAAAAACGCGTTTTAGTCATCGGTTTAGATTGTTTCACTCCGCAGTTCGTCTTCGATCAATGGAAAGATGATCTGCCCAATATAAAGTCACTGATCGATAAAGGGACTCACGGTCTGCTGGAAAGCACCATCCCGGCCATCACCGTGCCCGCCTGGCAGTCGATGATG
>JAHJDJ010000359.1 GCA_018812585.1 bacterium | reverse complement strand
GTCTGGCTTTTTCTATGTCGCCCAAACCTTGATAAGCCAATCCCATGCGGTAGAAGTTAAAGGGATTGAAATCGGTGGCAGATTGCTTCAATTCGGTTAAAGCGGTCTCCCAGTCCTTTACTTCCAGAGCGATCATCCCCAATAATTGATGAGCCAGCTTGATCTGCAGAGGCGCTTTGATCTCTTCAACGGCGGCTTTAAATTCCGCGGCCTTGGTTATAGCCTCATCGATAGCGCCGCTGTAAAGCGCCACGCGAGCCATGTTATAGTAGTGATTTCGGTGATTATTGTCTTTGATCTCTGGCGCCAGATCGGAGTTTTGCACCAGGTTGTAAGCAGCGTCGTATTTTTCACCGGCTTCCTTGATTTTCCCCATTTGAATCAGGATGCTGCCCATCGTTGTGACGTCACCCGCCATGGCGCCGACATCGTTGGTCGCAGCCGCAATTTCGTATTGTTGCTGCAAGGCTTCCAGCGCATTTTCCATCTTCCCCTCGAAAACATAAGAGGTCGTCACGGCAAAGAGAGCATTGCGTTTCTCTGCGTCGTTGCGAGCGCTTTCAAACAGCTCCTGCAGCCGGGTGCGGGCGGCCTCGTAGTCACCCTTCAGGTTCAGGTTTAAGGCGATACCAGTCTGGGAAGCGACGAAATTCGGGTTCTGATCTAAAGCTTTTTCGTAGTAGCTGATGGACTCATCGAAGCGTCCCATTTTCATTAACAGTTCAGCATAGGAATCATACGGATTGGGATCATTGGGGATCAAATCGATATACCGCTTGAAAGCGATTTCAGCGCCGTTGTAGTTTTCCAAGAAACGGTGTGCGTATCCCAACTGGTTATAAGGTTGTGAAAAATTGGGATTTATCTGCGTAGCGCGGGTAAAATATGCAACGCTCTTCTCCCACTCTTGCTGTACGAAGTAGTGGATCCCTAACAGGTTCTGTGCGCGCTCATCGTTAGGATATAGTTCGACCAGCTTTTCATAAAGCTTGCGTTGCTGCATGGGGAAACCGTTGATCCCGGCTTCAGTGCCCTGAATCCACAAATACTCACCATCTGACACTTTATCAATCAGGACAACTGCCTTATCCAGCTTTTCAAAAAATCCTTTATTGGTGGCTTCTGTGAATGATAAAAAGAGCCAAGCCATTGCGAAGTCGGGATCTTTTGTAACTGCCTGCTCAAAATATTGGCGGGATTCCTGGAATTGCAGTCTTTCCTGCAGGT
This sequence comes from bacterium, assembly GCA_018812585.1. Classification (GTDB taxonomy): domain Bacteria; phylum Electryoneota; class B3-LCP; order B3-LCP; family B3-LCP; genus JAHJDJ01. Next base: position 3,265 of record JAHJDJ010000359.1, on the reverse strand, counting down.
CGCGGCCTTTTTTAAAGAGGTCAAGCGCTTCCTGCGAAGAGGTCGTCAGAGGGATCTTGTCGGATTTTTTTGCGGTGCAGCCAGCTATAATACACAGCATGACACCAGTCAGTATGATTAGACTGCAAAGAATTCGGATTAGCTTCATGGTTCCGTCCTCCACGAACACGTGTGTTGCTATTAGTTCGGCAGTCTGCCCGGCTGCATTTTTGTTTTTGTGTTTGCAATTATACGTGCTAAATGACTGAAAGGCAAGTATAATATCAGAAAAATAGTAAAATCGCTAAGTTCCCATCGGCGGTCACGGACCATTCCGTGATCGGTTGGATTATGTTTAACCCCATCACCCCAACAACCTCACATCAAGGGGAATGCCTTTCTTCTCATCCAGTTGCAGCGACATAGCTCCGCTGGGACATTGTCCTTCACAAACACCGCAGCCCATACAGGCATCCCAGATCACCGACGCGGTATCATTCACCTGGACAGCGTTGAATGGACAGACCTCCACACACGTTTCACAGGCTGAGCACAATTCTTCGTCCACAACAGCCATATATCCGGATGAAGCCATCATAGGAGCATCGTGTTTGACCATCGCCTCGATGCCGCCACAGCAGCATTTGCAACAGTTGCAGATAGCGTAGAAGCGGTCACCCATGGCGTCCTTAAACCAGGCTGAGTGCAGATGCCCGCGCTCATATTCTGCTTTCAGTAAATCAACTGCCTCAATTTGCGTCAGTCTTCGGGCGGACTTGTGCTGCTTCAGTATGAACTCAACAAAGGGTTTTCCGACGACCATGCAAACCTGGATGGGCTGGCAGGGATTTTCCCGAGCATGACGACAAGCGCAATCAAATACAGCAACATCAGGTGGCCCTTTTAGGATCAGTTTACGTGCATGAGGATAAGGTACGATCTGTTCCAGGTCATGGACGTGTCCATCATGATCGTGGGTGATTAAGGCTTCAGCCAGTTCGGGCGTCAGTATCTTGCCGTGATAGCGGTCGGAAAACCACTTCTTGCCTTCGGGCTTCAAACGCGGGAAAACATGATGAATCAAGGTGTGAATATACTTGTTTGTCCAGCGTCCGTAAACATAGGCGTGCAGCATGTTTACCATTTTGGAACGGCGGCGTTTACCGATCAACCAGGAGACCATAACACTGACGCTTATAGCCAGCACGATCAGGATGAATATATTCAAGATCATAATTTGTCTCCCTTGATTTTTCCTGGGATTGCCATCAACTTTCCTTGTCAGACACTAACCTCTCTGTGACCGCTTTGGAATGGTCAATGAAACTCCAGAAATGTGTGTGATCAGTTTAACATAACCGCAGCACATCACGCCTCACCGGTCGGTTCAATATGTACCACAACGTCGGTGATAGCAGGTTCGCGGGCAATCAACTCTGATTTTACAACCTCAGAGATATCGTGCCCATTTTTCACCGTAATACTACCAGAGATCAGGATATGTAAATCGACATAAACCGCTGATCCGAGTTGTCGGGTACGGACTGCGTGCAAACCTTTAACACCCTCTATAGCAGAAACAATCTCAGTGATCCGCTGACGAGTGACCGGGTCAGCACTTTGGCCACTCAGCTCAGCTAATGCCGGCCGGGCGGTATCCCAGGCGACCTTCAAAATAAACAGTGATACAATAAACGCGCCGACGTGATCAATAAATGCTAATTCAGGGCTGATTTCCGCCGCTAACACAGCTAACAAAACAGGCACTGAGCTTAGCGCGTCGGAACGGTGATGCCAAGCGTTGGCGATTACTGCAGGTGATTTCGCTTGCCGCCCAACCTTTCGAGTCCAGCGGAAGAGCATCTCCTTGACAATAATGGATATCAATGGGCCTGTGATGGCAATCCATCCAGGCTGCTGGATGTGGACACCGCGAATGGTGAACAGGGCGTTCTGTCCGATTCCCACCGCCACAGATGCGAGAATGATTCCGATTCCCAGAGTCACCAGGGTCTCGATTCGGCCATGCCCGTAAGGATGCTTCTCGTCAGGCGGCGCCGACCAGAACCTGACTCCGAAAATGATGGCAAAATCGGTGGAAAGATCAGAGAGACTGTGGACTGCATCGGCAACCACAGCCTGGCTTGAGCCGATAATTCCCACAACAAATTTCAGTCCAGAAAGCCCGACATTGATCAGCAGACCCCACCAGGTGACGCGCTTGATCTCACTGATTTGAGGATTTTGTATCAATTCTCTATTATAGTCTTCAGGCGAGTTCATTACAGTAAGATAGTATTCACTTGAGAATCTTAATATCTTTACCACAACTTCCGCACGTCAAATGATCACCCTCGAAAGCCGGCGATAATTGCAGGTTTCTGCCACAAGCACAGGAGAAGGTTTCCCATTGATCTGAAGTGCGTTTGTACTCCAGTTTACTCTCAGCTTTTGTATCCGTCTTTGATTCTTCAAGCTGAACCTCATTCTCCAACGTTGAGGCTAAGGCGGCAATTGTCGCCAATTGAGCTTTGGGCAGCCGATTGACATGCTGACAGCGGGGGCAGGAAACGGTCTCCTTCTTATACTCTGGCGGAATTTTCAGCTTCAGTCCACATAGACAGGTAAGGAATATAAACTGATTCATCGCCCGCACAACATCGCCCAAACCGCGCTGCTTATCTTTCTTTGACGTTTCCTTCTCTTGATGAGGTTTACGAATGGGGACGTTTAGATCCGAAGCCAAGCCTGAGGGTGGAATGAGCGGACTCTTGGATTTTCTCACTTTGTCATAGGCTTGCTGATAATCGACCAGGCTGGCGCCATGTGACATGGCCCTGAGAATATTGACCCGTTCATCGATAGGCGGATGAGTGCTGGTCAGATTTGAGAGTTGCATCCCTTGCTTCTTCAGTGGATTGACGATAAAGAGCGGGGCAGTGGCTTTGCTGGCCTGGGTTAAATCGTCCGTGCAGGAGGAAATCTTTTCTAATGCCGAAGCGAGTCCATCCGGGTAGCGAGTCAGGCGCGCGGCGGAGGCATCGGCCAGGTATTCGCGGCGGCGGGATATGGCAAAGTAGAGCAGTTGAGCGATAATCGGCGCTAAGATGGCGAATACTACGGCGGCGATCATGATAATAACCTGTAGTTGTCCCCCACCTCTGGAAGAACCACTCGATCTGAATCTCCGCGAAGAGCCTCCACCGTAATAGAGACCTCGCACGAAAAGTTCGGATATTATAACAATGCTGCCTAAGAGCACTCCGGCAAAGGTCATGAAGAGGCT
>JAHJDJ010000358.1 GCA_018812585.1 bacterium | reverse complement strand
GCCGCCGCTGTATGGCTTCCTGTAAATTTGCTTCACTATCCAGCAGGAATTGAGCGGAAGTGACAACCTTTTCACCAGCTTGGAGGCCGCCGGAAATCTCATAGAACTGATCCGATTCCACTCCCAGATGCACTTGACGCGGTTCGAACTTGCCATCTCCGACAGAGACGAATACGAGATCCTCTTTCCCACTGCGAATTACCGCGGATTTCGGCACAGTAAGCGATTGTTCGCGCAACTCAGGCAATATTTCAGCCGCGACATACATATTCGGCATCAATCGCAGCCCTGAGTTTGGTACTACTAATCGCACTGTCGCGGAACGGGTTTTATTATCCAGAACCGGATAGATATAGTCTATGATGCCTTTATATTGAAAACTGGGGTCATAAGTGGATGAGACCATCGCAGCATCACCTTTGGCTATGAACGGCAGTTCATAGTCGTAGACTTGGGCTTCGATCCATACTTCCTTCAAATCTGCAATCAAGAAGAGGTTCATCCCCTGCGAAATCCGATCACCCTCAATCACATTTTTATGTAATACGATCCCATCCATAGGACTAACCAAAGCGAGTGTTCTTTGAACTTGACCAGATTCTCGAATCTGCTGAATCTGATCAGCTTCAATATTCCATAACTCCAGCCTGCGCTGGGCTGCCTGGACTAAATTATCGGCATTCGTTGTGATGCTCTGGGCGCTGCCTGATCGCAACGTATTAGCGCTCTGCAATGCCAGCAAATACTCCTCTTGGGCGGAGACCAGTTCAGGGCTGTAGATTTCGAGCAGCTTCTCCCCTTTCTTGACTTGATCGCCAGTACGGCTGACATACAGTTTTTCTACCCAGCCGGAAATGCGGGCATTGACGCGAGCCTGCCCATCTTCTGCAATTTGCACAGTGCCATTTGTGCGAATCTCATGTGAAAGCTGCCGATAAGTGACCGTTTCTGTTGTCACACCGATATTCTGTAGAGTCACTGCATCGATTTGCACGGTAGCGCTGCCACTGCCGGAAGATGTTTTTAGCGGAACCAAAGCCATCTTGCAGATGGGGCAGATGCCGGGTTCATCCTGGATCACATCAGGGTGCATACCGCAAGTCCAGAGACCGTTCGATGAGGCGGCCTCTGAAGTCATTTCACTATGTTGTTCACGATTGCTTTCACGCGGTTGATAGTAAGGAGATTGCGTGATGGGTATCAGTTTTTTACCACTTTGCGGGTCAGTCCCTGGTCCCAAATGAACATTAAGTGGATCATCAGGACTGACATACAGGTCATCTTCAGCCGGAAGAGGATCGCCTGCCTGATGCCCCTGCACATTGCTGAGATTCATGCCACACAAGTCGCACGATCCAGGTCCATCGGACATTTCCCAGGGATGCATGGCACAGACATAGAGATCCTGATATGAATGCTCTCCGGCCTGCGGCTTATCTATGGTTATGGAGTACAGACCAACGAGGATCAAAAGGAGTAGTATAACCAGTCCTGCACTCACGAGATTTTTTCGCTTCAGTTTCATAATTCATCAGTCGTTAGATTCAAATTATAATGAGGTATTCCTGTCCCGGTTAAAACTGCGATGTCCGTTCGGACTTTCCAGCGATCGCGGACTCTGGCATAGCGGTCAAGCTGCGATTTCAGCACCGTCTTTTCAGTCGAAATCAGAGCATCGATGGTGGAGCTGCCGACAGAATAGGCTGCCAGCGTTGCATTGAAGGCAGCTTCAGCCTGGGGTAAAATTCCTGCGTCGAAAAGTTCTATCTGCCTGCTGAGTCTCTGGTCTTCATCTGTGAAAACTTCCAATTGTAAGCGCAATTGCAGCTCAATCTCTCTGATGTCAGATGCGGCTTTCTGCTGCATCAAACGAGCTTCCTGCACTGCTTTCCCCTGTTTTGCTGACCCGAAAAGGGGTAAAGAAAATCCGGCGCTGACGCTGAAGAAATCGGGACGTTCCATACCATTGGCGGCATCCTGACGGAAACCATAACCCACACCCAGCTTCAGGTCAGGCCACCATTCTCTCTTCTGCAGTTTTAAGTTTAAAGCTGAAACCTCTGCGGACGTCTTGACAGCTTGATAACCTGGGTTCTGTTCGGTTATAGCCTGTTGCGTGGCGGCTTCATCCAGCGGGTCAAATGAACTGGAAAGTAACGCTGGCGGCGCTGGACTATCATCTGGCGAGCGTCCCATCAAGGTTGCAGCCTTACGTCCTGCAGCGCTGGCCTGCTGCTCTATGAGCATCCTTTGATCCTGCAAGACTGCCCGATCCGTCTGCAGTCTTAAGACATCCGCCTGATTGCCCTGTCCGGTTTCATATCTGCGCAGGGCTATTTGCGTTAAGTCATCCAAAAGCAGTTCCGTTTCAGCAAGCGTTCGCGCTGACTCAAGCAGATAGCTCCAGGTAAACCAACTAATTGAAAGATCCCTGATTATCTGCAATTCGGAGTTTTGTACTGCCAGTTCAGAGATCAGATATTGTTGTTCTGCAATCTCAGATTTAATGCCGTTTCCACCGTTTAAGGGAATCGTCTGGTTTAGATTGACCCAGAGACCGGTCATCGGTTCCTGGTTCAGTGTGAAGCTGTTAACCGGAAGATTCATCAATCCCAGGGAGACCATAGGGTCTGGCCAGGCGCCTGCCTGTGAGATCCGCGTCTCGGATGCATCAGCGCCAGACCTTTGACTCTGCAGCTTAGGATTGTTCGCCAAAGCTTCCTGAATGTGTCTGGCAAGCAGTGAATCAGGATTGAAATGCCAGGGTTCCGCGGCATGTGAGATCGACAGTGTCAGCAGCGACACCGTCAAGCTTGCGACTATAAGTCTATTTAGGGTTCCGATTGACATGATTGTTAGTTTTGATCAACTGGCCTTTTTTTGCAGCAGGCTGTCTTCCCACTGCTTAAGTTGTGTTTCCAATTGCTGTAGATCCAGCGGTTTTCTTATGACAACGTCGAATTCTTCGCGTCCGCAAAGTGAGATGTCGCCGTGCCCCGTCATCAGAATTGACTTAACGTTGGGGTTAGCTCGATTCAGGATGCGAAGTAGAACGCAGCCCAACTGATCGCGCAGATCGTAATCCGCGATCAGAACGTCAGTGGTCTTCTTTTCCAGATCGCTCATAGTGAGAATCACATCCGCTCCCGTCCCGACGATGACCTGATGCCCCAAACGTTCCAGCGCCAGAGCTAAAGTTTCTGCGCTGGTCTTATGATCTTCTGCGATTAATATTTTCAGCATGATTGATACCTTATTCATTCTGATCCCATTATGGGCAAGAGACGGGCCAGTTTTAAGTGCAAATTGTAAGATACTGTAATATCAGTGATTATGCGTGATAATAAAGTTTGTTTTGAACGTTACGATGTGGTGCATTGAACAAAATGTTCAACGCGCAGAACAGGATGTTCAGTCAGTGGAGAGGTTATATTCGATCATTTTGCGGCGCAGCGTGGGACGGGCTATTCCAAGAATGCCGCAGGTTTCACCGAGGCTACCGCCGGTTGCCTTCAGAATTTTTTCGATCTGGGCTTTTTCGACAGCCTTCAAAGATCGGTTCAATGGTTCGCTTTGCTCAGGATTGGGCGATGCAGAACTGGTGGGAATCGGAAGCTCCATATTCAGCATTTCGCCGGAGGAGAGCATCACGCCCGCAGTCAGGCGGTTTTCCAATTCGCGCACGTTTCCCGGCCATTGATACTCTTTCATGGCAGTCAGAGTTTTCAGAGCGACCTGGTTGACCGAGCGGCGCAGTTTACGGTTAACACGCACCAGCAGGGCTTCAACTAGGGGTTCGATATCTTCGGGCCTATCTCGCAAAGGAGGTAGATCTATCTCGATCACTTTCAGTCTGAAATAGAGATCATTGCGGAAATCGCCCGCTCTGACCATCTCTTCCAGGTTTTGATGAGTCGCGGCGATGACGCGAGCGTTAAAGGGCAGCGATCTGTTTCCACCGACGCGCTCAAAGCTGTTTTCCTGCAGAACTCGCAACAGCTTAACCTGCAAAGCCAGCTCCAGATCGCCGATCTCATCTAGGAAAAGAGTTCCCTCTCCAGCCAGTTCAAAACGCCCGGGTTTACTTTCATTGGCGCCGGTGAAGGCTCCCTTTTCATGGCCGAAGAGCTCGCTTTCCAGCAGCGTCGGCACAAAAGCGCTGCAATTAACGGGTATAAATGGTGCGTTTGGCGCAGAGTGTTTATGAATGGCGCGCGCTACCAATTCCTTGCCGGTACCAGATTCCCCGGTGATCAGGATGTTCGCCTGGCCGCGGCTGGCCATTCCAATCTTCTTGTGAATTTCAATAATCGCGGGGCTTTGACCAACGATCTTTTCATCAGTCCTCTCAGCGGCCAGATCGGCCACCAGCGCCAGTTTCAGCTTGTTCTCGAGTTCGGCAAGAGCCCGCGAGACTGTAATTTCCAGTTCGTCGATATTCAGAGGTTTATGAATATAATCAAAAGCGCCCGCTTTCATGGCAGAAATAGCCCGATCCAGATCCTGATGGCCGGTTATCAGGATGACGTGCCCTTTCAGTCCGGTAGATTTGGCTTCAGTTAAGATTTCGATGCCGTCACCGTCGGGAAGCATCAGGTCCAGAAGGACGACGTCGGGTTGTTCGATCTTCCAGAGTTCCAGCCCCTTTGCAGCCGTTTCAGCCGACGAGACGGTATGATTCTGACGCATGAACGCCAGTTCCAAAGTCTCGCGGATGGTGCGGTCGTCGTCAATGACTAATAGCTTGGCCATGTTCGTCTCTTATCGGTAATAAGATGGTCACTATCGTTCCTCGCCCAAGTTCGCTTACAACTGAAATCTCACCATGATGCGCTTCAATGATTTTTTTGACATTATTCATTCCTAAGCCAATACCGTCATCGCGCGTCGTAAAAAAAGGATCGAAAACACGACTCAACACCCTTTCATTCATGCCTTTCCCTGCATCAGTAACCACAATGGACAGGGTATCAGTGTCCCGCTGAGCATACTTTAGTGTGACAGTCTGTCCAGTATCAGATGCGATAATACTGTTGTTTATCAAATTGACCAATGCTCTTAAAAGCTGCTCAAAATCTATCTCAGCTTCGTTCAGAGTATCATCATTACTAACCTCGAGGCGAACCTGATGTTCCTCTGCGAGGATTCGGTTTGCTTCCACTGCAGCATTAAATAAATCTAATAGACGGACGGATTTTAACTCCAGTGTGATAGGCTTGCTGTAATCCAGTAACTCCTGAAGCATGGTCTCGAGCCGCTTGATCTCACGACCAGCTAATTCTAAATGCTTCGCCTCAACAGAATCGGCCTTTGCATCCCGGTCAAGCAATTGAATGTTCATCTTTATCGAAGACAATGGGCTGCGCATTTCGTGGACAACGCTGGCAGCCAGTTGCCCTATGGCAGCCAATTTTTCGGATTGTGTCAGACGTTTGTGGGACAGAATCAGCTCTCCGCGCGACTTTTCCAGGCCAGATACCATACTATTAAAGTTTTCTACCAAACGTCCCACTTCATCTTTGCGCCGGGTTGCTGGAACCCGCACACCATAATCACCTGAGGTGATCTTTCGGCTTGCGCCAGCCATATTGTCTAATGGCCGGGTCAAGCGTCTCGCCAGAAGCAAGGCAAGTCCCAGCATCACAACCAATGCCAGCGCTGCCGCGCTCAGGCTGTTTATCAGGATCATTTTCAAGCCAGCAAGCGCTTCGGTAGCGCTCAGCTCGGTGATCACGATCCAGCCATAAACAGGCATAGCAATATAAGCGCCGACGACTTCATGTCCTAAAAAACTGCGGTAGAACATCACCCCGGAATCATTCTGCAGGGCTGCAATAACGGGAGGAATAGGCATTTTGTGCGTCAAGGGGGCTGGATGGTAGTGGGATCTTGAAGGAGTCAGCATGACCATTTCTTTGTCAACCAGGAAAGCTTCACCGCTGCTGCCCAGGCTGGTTGAATCGGTCATGATGGGATTTATCGTTTCACTGGTTGCCTGTTCTACTAAAATGTAAGCCAGGAGGCTGTTTTGATCGTGATTAAGGATGGGGATGTAGAGGGACATCACAGGATTACGGTCATGGTTCAGGTGAACCGCGCAATAGCCGCTGGAAGTGTCCGATTTTTCATGCATGAAGAAGCAATTTAAGTCATCATCCCAGGGGCCGCCTGTTTTGCCTGTGTAGATGATACGCCCTTGACCATCAAAAATAGCCAGATCCAGCACTCCCTCAAATAGCAGAATCTGCTGCAGGCAGCCAGTCATAGCTTCGATGTCGAGATCTGCTTTCAATTCATCGAAAGCGAGCGACGACAAGACCAAGGCTTCAATGGCTTTGCGGCGTTGTTCCAGCCAGGCGCGCAAGCGGGCTTCGCGTTCAAATGCGACCGATAAAACATGCTGTTCGGCTTCAACCACGATGGTATGGTGAGCTTGACGGTAACCGAGGGTGCCCACTGCCGCCGCGGACAGCAGGATAATCAAAGCGCTGAAGATGAATAACTGAAATCCGATGGAGTTAAATCGCACGAATTCAACACTCTTGATGTGACTTCAAATGATAAGATAGTATCTTAATCGTCTTTTGCAAGCAATTTAATCGCGATTGACGAACCTGTACACCAGATAGGACGTATATTTCGGACAGGAAATTTGGAATAGGGCTGAAAACGTTTACCTCAAGGAAGCGTCCACTTGTTGGTGAGCGCGGTAAGACGATCTGACCAGCGGTCCCGCCTCAATATGATCGAATCCCATCCGACGCCCGATTTCTGCAAGTTCATCGAATTCACCCGGGGGGACATAGCGGACGACCGCATGATGGCGCTTCGTAGGCTGAAGGTATTGCCCCAACGTCATCAGTTTGCAGCCGGTCTCGATTATTTCGCGAAAAACCTGGATAAGCTCAGCGCGGGATTCGCCCAATCCGAGCATCAGGCCTGTTTTAGATCGAATTCCGTTTTCTACTGTCCAGCGAAGCACATCAAGGGACCGTTGGTAGATCGCTTGAGGACGCACCTTCCGGTAAAGTGCAGGTACGGTTTCTAAGTTATGTCCCAATACGTCAGGATTGGTATCGCTGACTTTCTGCAGAGATGATTTTTGACCGCCAAAGTCAGGGATCAGCAGTTCGATGCGGCATTCCGGGGCAACGGATCGGATAGCCTGGACTGTTCGGGCGAAGATTCCAGCGCCGCCATCCGGTAAATCATCTCGCGTGACAGAGGTGATAACGGTATATTTTAACCCCAGCTTTTTCACCGATTCGGCCACCCGCTCTGGCTCATTGGGGTCAAGTTTTCCAGGTTTGGCGCTATCGACAGCGCAGAAAGTGCAGTTGCGCGTGCAGGCGTCGCCCAGAATCATAAAGGTAGCAGTCCGGTTACTCCAGCATTCTCCCTGGTTAGGACAGCGCGCGGAACTGCAGACCGTATGGAGATCCTGCTCTCGCATAAGTTTCTGCACTTCGGCGAAACCCTCGCCAGCAGGCAGCTTGATTTTCAACCAGTCGGGTTTTGGGGTTCTGATATTCATGGTGATTTATGATGAATTGACATATTATACGAAACTAATCTGCTTAAATCAAGCAAACTGGAAAAGAAAATAGTTCTCAACTGCTTGACATAGGAATTTTCGTAATGTATATTAATAAGTCTAAATTTATGGTGGATATAGCTCAGTTGGTTAGAGCGCCTGACTGTGGCTCAGGAGGTCGGGGGTTCAAATCCCCTTATCCACCCGCACGTTTAAGTACAAATAGCAATCGATGCCCCAAAGTCTAGATGAGAGATTTTGGGGTATTTTTATGTATTCTCAGTGTCAAGATAGTGCCAAAACCAGAATGCCAACTTTCTAATGCTAAAAACGCTGCGTTTGACTGGAGCTTTTTCCCTATCGACGGAGGGGACTCATAGGCTGTTTTAAACTGGAGAAAAAATTTTGGGGGATTGGATTTTCATCGGACATTGATTCTGAGGGCTTCTTTTGTCTTCGGGTAACTGATTCACAAGATTGGAAGGATAACGGTTTGCAAGGCTTATGGGGGGATTGGATGAGGATGACAGGTGAAATGTGGATGGAGGGAATAGATGGATTTTCTAATTTATTACTTCATCAATACCATAAAACAGTTCAACTACATTATCCCTTGACAATAGCAGAAAATCTGTTTATTGTTCAGACTATTGACCAATATCGCTGGAGAATCTGCCGCCGGCGGACGTCTATTTTGGCAGGGGAAGGAAGATCGTGGATCAGAGGGAAATTATCAAGCGAAGATCTTTAGAGCTTAGCAAAGCGGACAACTTTAACCAACAGAAAGAGGCAGCATCATTGACTCAAGCAACCACTGAATCTCTCCCTTAACTTTTCAACAAAACTGTCCGAATGGGGTTGATAACGTGTAGACACGACTAATTCTCATCTTATCCTCAAGCTCAAAAATTACTTGACTATGCAAAGGTTTTTCCTTATATTGAAAAACTTCTGTTCCTTCCTTAACTCTTTATCTGTACCAAAAACCACCTGCAAATGGCCGTCAATAAAGAAGAAATATTTTACAAGTCGAAGACACAATCTGATCCAGTATGAGGAATAGATTGTGTTTTTAGTTTAAAGAAGGAGACATAAATGAATGATGCAACCGCAGTTTACCCCAAAGCCTATATACCCTATGGCACCTGGGGTGGCAGTTGGTTTCCAGCATGGCACACCAGCGCTTTAGCGGAGGTGGATATCGCTCGCTTCGCAGCGGAAGCAATGCCTTATGTCCTGAGTAAAAGCAAAGTCAGGATGGACCAGTTGGATTACCTTATTAGTGGATCAACGATTCCCTGGTTGTACAAATTCTGGACTTCACCCTATCTGTCGCATAGCGGTGGACATCGTTTGCCGGGATTCCACCTTGAACAGGCGTGCGCAACCGGTTTGCAGGCGATTATCAAAGCGAGCGCACAGGTTCAAAGCGGATCTCACAACTCCGTGGGAGTGCTGACCTTCGATAAAACGAGCAACTCCCCGGCGGGCGTATTTCCGAACCAGGGCACCTATCGGCGTACCGAAGTCATCAGCGATATCTGGGATAATTTCGGTTACGATCCCTCCACCGGGCAGTCTGGCTTTAAACAAGCCACAGGCGAAACATCGATGATCGCCTGTGCAGGTAGAACGGCGAGAAAGTATAAACTTGACTTCAAAGAAGTTGCTGAAATGTCATTCTACCGTTACCAGCAGTACTTTGCGGCAAAGGATGCAGGGATCTTAAACAAGTACCTGTTCCCGATGGACATCCTCGATGTGCGGGGCATGAAAATGGGTGAGGTGAATGACGACATTGGAGTGCGCCGCTATACTTCACTCGATCAGTTTATGGGTGAACGTCAACTGGATACCTGTGTGGCGGCTGGAGGTCAAACCCATGCATCTGATGGTATGTTCACGATGCTGGTTACGACCGAAGAAAAAGCTAAACAGCTTAGCCCCAGACCTGAAATTTGCATTCAACTGATCGGTGCAGCGGAATTCCGAACGCAAGCGGGCTTCATGCCAGAGTCAACCGGTCTGGCAGTGAAACAGCTACTGGATAGAACGGGATTGACGATGAATGACATCGCCACTGTTTACGATCATAATCCATTTGCTGTAAATGATCTTGTTTTCTCCAAATTGCTGGACTACGACTGGCATAACATGAATGATACTGGCTGCCCGATGATCTACGGACACCCCCAGGGTCCAACGCTGGTACGGGTTACAGTAGAAGCGCTGGAAAGCACAGTTACCAAGGGAGGTGGATACGCCTTGGTCTTCGGGTGTGCTGCCGGAGACGTGGGAATTGCCGCCATATTTAAGGTCACAGACAGCAAGGGAGGGAATTAATCATGAAATCCATGCGACAATCAACCTTAGAAACTGTGGGCTTGGGTTCCGTACTGGAAGTTTTCCAGAATGGAAGAATGCCTGTCGGTATCGGTGAACTGGTCGATAAGGTTTTCGGGCCAGCCGGTAATCGTGGATCGCTGCTGATTTCGGGCGGTAACGGAATAGTCGGATCTGGTAAGGCGATGCAATTCGGATCGAGATTAGCCTCCTTCGATGTTCCCATCGTAACCCTGGATCTGCCTGATGCGCCAGATGGCATCGGCAAACAATACGGCGGGCTGAAACGCTCCTTTGGAGCTGAAGCTTCCACTGATATCATGTCCAACATCATCAGGTTCAATTATGGCGGCGGCTCCCTGCCTGAGGGCGTCTCGCGCTACAATCCAAAATTTGTGCTGGAAGCGATCCCTGAAATCCTGCCGTTGAAAAGATCTCATTATGATCTAATGCGTGAAAGCTTTCCAGGTGTTGAAATCCGTTCGGTCACATCCGGATTTCCGGCGCGAGAACTGGGTGTCGGCGTTCTGCATCCCTCCTTCCCTCATGAGATCAACAAGATCTGGGAAGTCGTGGAAGATACTCCCTCAGATATCACGAAACTCTTGCATGCGATGGGGTTGATACCGGTAACGGTTGGTGATCACTGGTCCTTCATCCTGGATGTGCTGTTCTGCGGCATTACCCTGGCTGCTACGAGATATCACGAAGCGACCAACATGCCCTACTGG
>JAHJDJ010000357.1 GCA_018812585.1 bacterium | reverse complement strand
TTCACCTCCGAACAGCGCGGCACGCTGCAGGCGATTGTCCCCTTCATTCTCTACCTGCTGCCGGTATTAACCGGAGCTTTAGGCGACCGTTTCGGCTATAAAAAGACCTTCTTAGTATCCTATCTGATCATGACGCCCTGCTACTTCCTGCTGGGTCAAGTGACGACTTACGAGGTCTTCTTCTTCACGTTTCTGATGCTGGCCGTCGGAGCCGCAACCTTTAAACCAGTCGTCACCGGCACAATCGCTAGAACGACCACTGAGAAAAACAGCTCGATGGGTTTCGGCATCTTCTATATGATGGTCAATGTCGGCGCTGTGATTGGACCTTTGGTCGTTGGAAAACTGCGCGGCTTTTCCTGGGATTACCTGTTTTACGCCTCAACTGCCGCGATCAGTGTCAACTTCATCTGGCTGCTGGTCTTCTACAAGGAACCTACCACGGAATCTTCCTCCACGCAAAAACGCTCCATGAAGCAAGTCTTCACCGATATGGTCGAAGTCTTAGGCAACAGCCGCTTCTTCCTGCTGGTCTTCGTCATTCTCTTCACCCTGATGCTGGGCAGCCAGGGCTGGCTTAGCTGGGCTACTGTCAGTGTCTTTGTGCCGATCTGGTTAATCGCCAACCTGGTGATCGATGTTCCCCTGCGCAAAGCGGGGAAAAACGCTCCCATCCCACCTATGAAAGTCGGCAACTGGCGCTTTGCTCTCTATCTTTTGATTCTCTCCGGCTTCTGGACCAGTTTCAATCAGATCTGGATCACCATGCCGGAATACATCCGCGACTTCGTCGATACCAGCGATATGCTGGCGAGCTGGGGAGGTTTCTTCGCTTGGATGTCAACGATTAATCCCGACGTGATCGTCAATGTCATGAAAGAATATCTGCCTGCCGCCGGAACAGTGCTTTCCAGCGATGCCTGGACCACAACCGTCAATGAGCTCTACCACGCCTTGCTGGGCGCCCGCATCAGCATCGAAGAAACACAATTGGGAGCCATGCTGGTGTCGCACGGCATAAACAGCGGCGTAGCGCTGAGCGCGGATCAATTCACGATCTTAGCTAACGACCTGATCAACACCGGAAGGCAGGTCAATCCCGAATACCTGATCAAGTTCGATGCGACGGCCATCGTCTGTTTCCAGATCATCGTTTCATACATTATTGCCCGCTGGAATCCGTTCAACGCTATGGTCGGAGGCGTTATTATTGCTTCTATCGGTATTGGCGCTACAGCCTACCTGCATAATGGCTGGCCGGTCGTCATCGCCATTATTATCTTTGCCTTTGGTGAAATGATGGCTTCACCCAAATCGCAGGAATACATTGGCCGCATCGCGCCGATGAACAAGAAGGCTTTGTACATGGGTTACTATTTCTGGGCGGTGGCATTGGGCAACCTCTTCGGAGGAATTCTTTCGGGTCAGCTCTACGGCAGTCTGGCCCGCGACATGCAGCGTCCCGATATCATGTGGCTGATCTTTGCCGCTATGGGTATATTCACCGCCCTGATCCTGGTCGCCTACGACCGCCTGATCATCCGCAAAATGAAAAAAGGCCAGGAGATGGTGTAGGGGGGGACTAATTTTGTGAATTCTAAAAATAGCCTATGAATTATCTTAAGGGAGCATTTGCTCTATCGTTGTTATTTCTGTTTATCTCCTGCGACAGCCAGAGTATAACTGAAGCAAGATTGATGAACGAAAACGCTGATATCGTTGAATATAGAAGCGGAGACACAATTTTAAATAATTTCCCTTTGACCTTTTCGGGAGGTGGAGTGATAGATATTTATATTGTCGAAAGCACAGGTGAAGTAATCTCGCAAGTGATTCATGATGACTTTGCTGCAGGATGTCATACGATTGAGATAGACATCAGCTTTTTAGATGTTGGTGTATATAGTTTTCTAATGATTTCGGGTTCCCTAAGCGATAATTTCTGGTTTGAGATAGTTCAGTGAGGCACAATAGTGAAAAAAATGAATATAAAGATATTTACTGCTTTTTTATTTTTTTCCATTCTTCAGCCCTCTCTATGTGCTGAGGTTAAGCAATATGAAAACGATTTGTCTATTGGAGTCGGACTGCCGGCAGGGTATATGGGCTATTCGACTAGCGTATTATTTAGCACTAAAACAAAGCTCATATCTTTTCTGAAGATCGATTTAAGGTCGGAAGTTACTTATTCGACGAAAATGAGCAGTCTATCGATAGGGCGTATTCACTTGTGGACAGGAAGCTTGTGCCCAACTGTTAGGTAAATCTTGGACGATACCAAAATTGAATGACTTTATTCCTTATGTTTATACAGGAGTTGGGTTTCATGGCATCTATTCATGGTTGAATTCTGAAATTCTTGAAGTGGATAATGATTCTTTTTTCGGGAGTACTGGTCAATTTAGCTTTAAAGGTAATTCATTTTTCGGTTTTGATTATAATATAAATCAAAAGTTCTTCATAAGAGCTGAAGTCAGGATGACATATCCGAATAAGTATCTAATTGATTTCATAAGCACTCGAATTGGTATAAAATTATAGCGAGTTCATCGACTGTAGATTCCGCAAAAAATAAGCGCAATCAGCAAAAGCGATGGTAACATGGAGTAAAGTCTCCGTCTTCATAGTAGTAGCCTGGCTAATAGTCACAGTGTTGAATCTGCTCATAACTATCATCAAAACGCCATGAGTGATCTTATCCCGATTGAGCGTATCGAATCAAAAATTCTCCTTGTTCGCAACCAAAAGGTAATGCTCGATGCAGATCTAGCGAACCTTTATGCTGTACAGACAAAGGTACTTCTACAAGCTGTTAAAAGAAATATTAACCGCCTTCCTGATGATTTCATGTTCCGTCTTACCAAAGAAGAATTCTCCATCTTGAGGTCACAATTTGTGACCTCAAGTCAGTGGGGTGGCCGAAGATATCCTCCCTACGCTTTTACCGAGCAGGGAGTCGCTATGCTGTCTAGCGTTTTGCGCAGTGATCGCGCAGTTCAAGTAAATATTTTAATAATGCGTGCTTTTGTTAAGCTTAGATTGTTATTGTCTGATAATAAAAAAGTTCGGGAAAAGTTGGAGGAAATCGAAAAGAAATACGATTTACAGTTTCGAGTTGTATTTGACGCCATAAAGAAACTCATGGAGCCGGATTCCAAAAGCCAAAAACACAAGATTGGATTCGTCATTGACATCGGTAAATCAGAATCGAAGAAAAGCTAATCCATCTTGAGGTCACAAATTGTGACCTCAAGTTAAGAGTATAAACCAGCGAGAACCACCCATGCGTAAACCAGCAATCACCACACTGATTATATCAGCCATACTCCTCCTCTTCTCCTGTACCCCGCAGCCTGCACCGCCTCAGACGTTCACGTTCGCCTTCATGACCGACATCCACGTGCAGCCGGAACGGTCCGGCGATGTCGGCTTCCGCCAGGCGATTGCCAAAGTCAGCGAACTGCAGCCCGACTTCGTCATTACCGGCGGGGATTTAATCTACGATGCGTTGGATGAAACCGAAGAGCGCTCCAAGATGCTCTACGACCTCTATAAGAACGTCATCAATGACCTCAAGATGCCAGTCTACAATACTCTGGGCAACCATGAAATTTTCGGACTGTACGAAAAGAGCGGCATTGATCCCAGCCATCAGGAATATGGCAAAGAGATGTACAAAAACCGCCTTGGCGAAGGCAGAACCTACTACTCCTTCGATTACCATGGCTGGCATTTCGTCATTATAGATGCGATAGGTTTCACGGATAATCGCCGCTACTACGGTCACGTGGATTCTGCCCAACTGGCCTGGCTCGAGGAAGATCTGAAAAGCATCGGATCGGAAACTCCGGTTGTTGCTTCACTACACATTCCCCTGACTACGGTTTACGTTCAGATGTTGGACGGCGCGACTGCCGCCATCGATTCGGTGGGCGTCGTCGGCAACTCTCGAGAGGTACTGGACGTTTTCGATGATTACAACCTGCAATTGGTATTGCAGGGCCACCTGCACTGCGTCGAAGAAATCATCTACCGGGATACTCACTTCATCACCGGCGGCGCGGTCAGCGGGAATTGGTGGCGAGGCCCGCGTGACGGCTTTGAAGAGGGCTTCGTCCTGGTGACCGTTGATAAAGCCGACACCACCTTTAACTGGGAATACATCGATTATGGCTGGGAACCGATGGTGGAGGAGGAATGATAAAAACACCGTCTGGCGTTGAAATCGAAGCAGTTCCGCTGGATAATCAGTATCGCAGTAACCTGCGCGGACTCCTGACTCGCATCCGAAAACTGTACGAAGCGATGGAGGATCGTTTCGGAGAGGACGGACTGGCTTTAATCAGGGATGTCAGCAGCCAATACGGTAAAGAGATCGCGGCACGTGTGCATTCCAGAGAGGGCGAGATTGACATCCATGCCGTCGCCAAATTTCTCGTGAAAGTCTTCAATGGAATGCGTTCAGAAGGTGAGATTGTTGAGTGGACCGATCACCGTGTCGTCATTATGGTTCCAGCGTGTCCCTATCCCTTCACCCGGCCCCAGACTTGTGCTGCCCACACTGCCATGGAAGAGGCGCTGGTGAAAGGCTTGAATCCTTCATTAAATTATACGATTGAAAGATGCATTCCCCGCGGCGATAAGGAATGCTGGCATGTGCTTTCGCAGGCTGGGAATCGATCCGTTTGACCGCTGACCGGGAATTCATTCCCAGAGGGGGGGGGGAATTAGGATGTGTAATCGACGACTGGTAATGAAATAACTGGAAATAGAAGGTTAACAGCTTCAAATATGAATGAGTTGCAAAAAAAAGTAAACGAGATCAGAAATAGGATTAGTCACTATCTCAGAATTAATAGACTACTCAGAAACGATGGGAAATGGGCTCGAATTTGCAGTGCGCTTGATACTATTGAAGATACTGAAGAAGCTATTTACTATTATAACGAAAATCTATCTGTGGAACTGGGCGATTTTGGATTGTTATATTTATCGGTTTACGGAGTTTTGCAATCACTTTTTGTTCAACAAGATGCCGCTAGGCATCTCTGCGAGGCACTGTCAAGCGAACTGAATGAAAAATATGAATTTAAGAAAGAGCAAAATTTGGAAAGAATCAGAACAATTAGGAATGAAACTATTGGACATCCGACGAAAGGACCGTACTTTATTCAAATAGACAGAACGGACCTATGTAAGAAAAGTTTTTATTATACTTCCTGGGATCCAAAAGGTCACCGAGAAAGGAAGAGAGTTGAACCTCCAAATATGATTGATTCGCAATATTCCACACTAAACAGCATATTTGACAAAATGATACTCGATTTAGATCAAAAACAGAAAGAGTACAAAGATAGATTTAAGGACACTATGCTTGCTGAAATTGTTAAATCAGAATTGTATCCTTGGTTTCCCCAGCTTTATACTGCTATACCTTCCGCCAAGAACGCTGATGCTGACCACGAGAGAAGTCAGTTTCGCATTGTGGTTGAAAGTGTGCTAGATAAAGTAAAGAGTCTTGGTGTTGAGCTTGAGAAGAGAGAATTCCCATTGGATGGGTTTAACGAATTTAAGAATCGGTTAGAGTATGCAGGGGAAAGTTTATTAGGGATGATATCGGACGAACCTTCCAGCAGTTCAAATGAACTGGATATTGAGATAT
>JAHJDJ010000356.1 GCA_018812585.1 bacterium | reverse complement strand
GATTCTCCGCTGCCGGCATCCTGGCCCTGTTCGTACTTGATCCGATTAAGGAACTAATGGGCCAAAGCTGGATCAAGCGCACCGCCCGCTGGTATTACATCATCCTCATCCCACTGGTCGTTGTACTCTTTCTTGCCCTGTGGCGGCGGATATCGGAATACGGCATCACCGAGGGTAGATATTTAGGACTGGCAATCGGCATCTGGCTGGCCGTCATGGCCAGCTACTTCATCTTCAGCAAAACTAAAAGCATAAAATTCGTTCCTGCCTCCCTGTGCGTCCTGACCTTCACGATCTCATTCGGCTCTTGGGGGATGTTCGCGGTATCGGAAAGAAGCCAGATCGCGCGCCTTCAAGGTTTGCTAGCCTCCAATGAAATATTAGTCGACGGATCGGTGCAAAAAGCCCCCGCTGTTGTATCCGCAGGCGATATCACCGAAATCAGTTCCATCCTCTGGTATCTTCGCGAAGTGCATGGGTACGACGGCATCCAAGCCTGGTTTACCGAGAGTCTGTGGACGGATTCAGACGAGACGTATAGATTTAGAGACGCCTCCGACGTGGCCGACATGATGGGTATCACTTTCGATAGGTACCGTCAGGGTGGCCCGGGCGACTCCTACACCATCACCGTCAATCTGAAAACCCCGATTACGATTTCTGGATACGATCATTTAGTGCGGGCCACTTACGGCCGGTCTGACGCCGGGAAAACAGCTTCCCATCTCGATACTTCTCGCTCGGTTGTGACCACCCCGGACTTGATTATCCTGAGAATCATGAGCGACACAGTAGCAACCGACTCTCTAGTAATGAACCTGCACCCTCTCCTCGACAGCTTGACCGCCGCCTATGGCACCTCGCGTGGGGGGGAAATCCCCGCTGAGAAAGCGACATTAGAATTTGCTTCCGCTGGCATAAGAGCACAGATCATCGTGCTCAACATGGTCGTCCAGCGCACCAACGACACGACACAACTGGCAAAGTACGACGCTCTGATTCTGTATTCGGCAGGTGAGGAGAAGAAATAATCTCCAGATTCAGCAGACATTGACAACGCCCCGATTATTCGGGGTGTTTTTTGTATATATCAATCCCGTCAGGGATTGTCATTCCTGGCTTGCCCAGGAATCCAGTGGAGTAACGGATCGAAATAATGTCTGGTCTAGTTGACAGCTCCTCTTGGCATCTCTGGATCCCTGCGTCCGCAGGGATGACATCGTCTGCGACGATGTGTTTGGTCACTTCACCACCACCACCCTTTCAACCTCGTAGGTCGGCTGGGTGGCCGGGACAGCTCCCGACGAAGTCGGCTGCCGCAGGCAGGATGTCCCGGGCATGCACCATCCTCACCCAATACACCCCCGACGAAACATCCTCCGCAACCCAAGGCACCCGGTATTGCCCCGGCATCTGCAAGCCTGAGACTAAGGTAGCAACTTTCTGACCTATAAGATTATAGACAGCAATCTCCGCCTTCTGCGGATAGGGGAGGTTATAAGAAATCCAGGTGATGGGGTTGGCGGCCTCGATATCACTCTCCCCAAACTTTTGTGTCCTTCCAGTATCTCGTTCGCTTGCAGTACACACTAGTCAACGGAACGCGTTGGAAGACAATACAATAACCGATAAACGCTGACGGCTATAAGCATGAAATGTAAGCCTCGCGGTAGAATCGCGGCAGCAAAATCCTCCAGTATTGGAACAAAAGCCGGCGCGATTAAATTTAATACATATTGGTCTTGGTTCATAAAACCAGTGGGCCGATACATCGCGGGATTTTGTTGGGAAAAGTGAGAATCAGGAAATACCCGATACTGCTAACTTGCTTCCTTTTCCTTAAGAGGTGAACCTTTTATGCAGGGACTATAATGAAACTACTCTCTATAGGGCAAATCGGCGCCGAATATGGCAGAACAATTCAACGCTTTCCGCTGGTAATTTTAAGCGCAATTGTCGCGTCGATCGTAGCGATCATACTGATCGAATTTGAGGAGTTGCCGCAACCACCAATCCCTTACAGTATCCTTTTAGCCTCAATCCTGGCGCTCCCGCTTCTGACGACACTAACACTGACTGCCGAAAAATCCAAACTGCCTATCGCGAAGCAGTGGGGACTGCAGGCCTTAGGCGTTTTTTTGCTCATAGCCTACGCCTTCACCGTCCCGACCGATCTGGATAGCGCACCGATGATTTATCTGTTCCGATTCTTTGCCTTTGCCGTCGGTCTCTGCCTTCTCTTCACCGTACTTTCGTTCAGAAGCAAGGGGCAGCTCAACGGCTTCTGGCAGTTCAATAAAATAGTCGTATTCCGAGTTATTTTAACCGGCGCTTTTGCCGCCGTGCTCTTCGCTGGTTTGGGATTGGCGTTGGCGGCTTTAGATAATCTCTTCGGAATGAATATTCCCGATCAGCGATATGCCGAGTTATGGATTTTAATCAACGGCTTATTCACGGTGGGATACATTCTTGCCGGAATCCCTGATGATCTGGATGCGCTCGACAGCCTACCTGAGTACCCGAAAGCGCTCAAAGTTTTCGCGCAGTATGTCCTCGCGCCGTTGGTGTTGGTCTATTTTGTGATTCTTTACGCCTACATCGCCAAAATTATCGTCACCTGGAATTGGCCGCAGGGTTGGGTCGGGCGGCTGATATTAGGATTCTCCGCTGCCGGCATCCTGGCCCTGTTCGTACTTGATCCGATTAAGGAACTAATGGGCCAAAGCTGGATCAAGCGCACCGCCCGCTGGTATTACATCATCCTCATCCCACTGGTCGTTGTGCTCTTTCTTGCCCTATGGCGGCGGATATCGGAATACGGCATCACTGAGGGTAGATATTTAGGACTGGCAATCGGCATCTGGCTGGCCGTCATGGCCTTCTACTTCATCTTCAGCAAAACCAAAAGCATCAAATTCGTTCCTGCCTCCCTCTGCATACTGACGTTCACCATCTCCTTCGGCTCTTGGGGAATGTTCGCAGTATCGGAAAGAAGCCAGATCGCGCGCCTTCAAGGTTTGCTAGCCTCCAATGAAATATTAGTCGACGGATCGGTGCAAAAAGCCCCCGCTGTTGTATCCGCAGGCG
>JAHJDJ010000355.1 GCA_018812585.1 bacterium | reverse complement strand
GCGGACTCTTCCAATGGATGGCTGAATGCCAGTTTCGATCTGAGCGCTTATCAGAATCGGTACGTGAAGGTTCGTTGGGCGCTTTGCTCGGATAGAGCGGTCAGTTCGCAGGGGCATCCTGAAATAACGGGGTTTTTCGTCGATGATCTGTTAATCACCGATGGTCAGGATACGCTGCTTTGGAACGATGCTGACGGCAGTGAATTCCCCGGCCCCATGACTTTCGACACGGGACCGCCGTTTGGCGACTGGTGGGAGTGGACGACCGAGGACGCGCATTCACCGACCCACTCGATGGGTGTGGATGACGACAATTTCTACATCAACAATGCGATTGTGTCCCCTGAGATAGAAATACCGGAAGGGTTCACCTGTCGGTTTAATTACTGGGTACATTGTGATCTGCCTGATTCCACTCATCCCGGCTCAACGTCACTGCGCGATTATTATTTTGTGGAAGCGTCTTCTGATGGCGTGATGTGGGATACGCTCTTTTACGATTACGCTCGTGGAGGCGCCGGCTACCCAGGATGGAACCAGATGGTGCCCGGTTTGCCTTACAATGGCAACATCGATATGGATTTGTCCGGTTACGCGGGTGAAACCATCCAACTGCGTTTCCGTATCCTCACCGATGGCGATCATACCAGCGGGAATGGCACCGGACTGTTCATTGACGACGTCGAAGTCAATGTCAACAATCTTCCCACCGTGGACGTGGGCATCAAGGAAATCTTCATCCCGTTTCCGACGACAGTCGGAGATCTAATTGAAGGTCATGCCACCGTCCGAAATTATGGTCTATTCGAGCAGAACTCCTTCTATGCTTTCTGGCGCAGAGATGGCGAGTTATTCCCCATCGGCGCCAGTCCATTATGGTCTCTGCCAGGTCAGACTGAAGCCACCGAGACGATCTCATTTACTCCAACTGATTCGGGATCGGTCTTCATCGACGCTTACACGCAATTAGCCGGCGATATGAACCCAGCCAACGATACCAGTTGGGCGGGCGAGGTGGAAATATTCCCGATGGGTGATTGGATGGTCGAAGATGGTTTCGATGCCAGGGGGTATTCTTATCTCGAAACCCTACTGTCGCTGACCTACTATGAAGGGAATGGCCCCATGCTCTACTTTGGACCGTGGTATTCCCAGGGTTGGCAATGGATAAGGTTCATGGCGTGGGAAACTGGCACTCTGACCGCTCACTTTTATGGTACAGGGACAGCAACCGAACCGGGTGCGGATTTAGGATTCATCGACATCACCATTGCGGCTAATGAAGTTTATCCTAACTGGAAAGTAGTCGATATTTCCACCATTCCGCAGCTTGGCTACTATAATGGCGAATTCTGGGTATGGATAGAGATGACACAGCCGGCGGGCGGACCAGCTCTGGTTGCAGATTATCGGCATTTTGGCGAGGGGCGTATCTTTGACTATGATGGTGTTACGCCGGTGCAATCGCAGTATGAATGTTATCTGCGAGCGCTCGGTAATGACGCCGTCGGGGTGAATCCGGATGATCCGGATACAAAACCTGCAACGTT
Organism: bacterium; assembly: GCA_018812585.1. Classification (GTDB taxonomy): domain Bacteria; phylum Electryoneota; class B3-LCP; order B3-LCP; family B3-LCP; genus JAHJDJ01. The sequence goes on along the minus strand of JAHJDJ010000355.1, from coordinate 17,862 downwards.
CACACTGGAGGCTGTGTATCCCAATCCGTTCAACGGCACTGCAGAAATCTCGTTTTCACTTCCAGTTGAAAGCGACGTTAAGCTGTCCGTTTACAACCTTCATGGGCAACTCATGAGTGTTCTGAAATCGGGGACGTTGAACGCGGGAACGCATCAGGTTCAATTGAAGGCGGACCATTGGAGTTCGGGGCTGTATTTCGTACACTTACGCACACCTGAAACCGAACTGATTCAAAAAGCGTTATATCTGAAATAAATCTGAGAATATGACTGAAGAGCAATTCTACGAACTGCAGCCACTGGCAATTTTTGGCGTGTCTTCGCAGGGAAAAGGATTCGGGGCAGCAGCCTACCTGGAACTAAAGCAAGTCGGTGTGCAGGTCTTCGCCATTAATCCCAAGGGCGGTCTGGTCAAGGGTGAAAAGATATATCCAACCCTGAAAGAAACCCCGGAACAGGCGAAGGGTGCTGTGATTTTAACCAAAGGTGACAGCGCTATCGCGGCGGTTGAGGAGTGTTCTCGCGAGGGTATAATCTCGGTGTGGCTACAAGGCGGGTCAGACAGCCCTGAAGTGCGCAAACTCTGTGATGAATTGGACATCGACCGCATGACCGGCAGCTGCATATTGATGCGCAAGGGCAGGTTTCCCCATAACATACATCGTTTCTTCAATGACCTGTTCAACAAACCCAAACAGTCAGGCAATTCAGGGACATTACTTCGTGAGGGCAAATGAACGGCATGACTCTCGATACAAAAGACGTCAATGGCGGGACTGTCATCTCTATGGGTGGCCGGGTGATGTTTGAAGGCGACGCTCATGTTTTTCGACAGAAGTTGGAAGAGCTGCTGGCGGCCGGCAAAGAATGGTTCGTGCTTGACCTGTCCGGTGTGATAGCCATGTCATCGACGGGATTGGGAATCTTGATCGCGGCACACCGCACGGTGCGTGATCAGGGTAGAAGCTTTAAGTTAGCCGAATTATCTGAAAAAGTGAGATCCATCCTCATCATTACCAGGTTGGATTCCGTTTTTGAAGTGTACGATAATGCAGATGAAGCTGCTGAAGCAGCCAAGGAAGGGCAATCATGAGGACTATTGGCAGTTTGTTATTAGTTTTGATCTTTCTGACAACCTCGGTCATTGCAAATGACATCGCGGTTACCATTTATAATCAAAACCTGGGATTAGTACGGGATACCCGCGCAGTACAGATTCATAAGGGGGCGTTCAGTCTGGAATTCAGCGATGTTGCCGCTCAGATCGATCCCACCTCAGTTCACTTGAAACTGGATGGCGCCACTCTGCTGGATCAGGATTTTGAGTACGATCTGGTATCGCGCGAACGGTTATTAGAAAAATATCTGGATCAGGACGTGCAGATCTTCACCGATCAGGGGGAGATGTTTGAAGGGAAACTCCTATCCGCTTCGGGATCTGTCATGATACTGCAATCACCGGATGGTCAGGTTCAGGCTGTGTCCCCAGATGCAGTGCGAGACGTGCGCTTCGGCGAGTTGCCGGGTGGACTGCGCACTCGCCCGACGTTGGTTTGGTCGCTGATCGGACAGAAAGCGGGTAAAAAGGACGCCGAAATCTCTTACCTGACTGGTGGGTTGAACTGGCATGCCGAGTACGTAGCGGTGATCAACGATAAGGATGAGACGCTTGAACTAAGTTCGTGGGTATCCATCGATAACCGGTCAGGAACAACGTACGAGAATGCCAAACTAAAGCTGATGGCAGGGGATGTTCAGGTGTTAGGGCCGCGCGGCCGCGGCCCCGTGGCTTTTTCACCTTCTGTGGTAAATGAAGCTCAGGATGCGAAAGGATTCGAAGAGAAAGCATTTTTCGAATATCACCTCTATACGTTGCAGAGGCCTACTACCCTGAAAGACCGCCAGACCAAACAGATCAGCCTTTTTGATCCGGCGGTGGTCGACGCCGAACGTGAGTATGTTTTTGAGGCGCGGCGCAATGCGACTAAAGTTAATGTGAAAGTGATCTTCAAAAACGAAGAGAAAGCCGGACTGGGTCTGCCGCTGCCTGCGGGGAAGGTGCGGGTTTATCAGGCAGACAGCGATGGCGGCATGGAATTCATCGGCGAAGATTTTGTAGACCACACACCCAAAGATGAAGAAGTGCAATTGACCGTCGGCAGCGCCTTCGACATTGTCGCCGAGAAGAAGACAGTCGAAGTCAAACGGATCAGTGACCGTATCCGCGAGGAATCCTATCAGATTGACATTCGTAACCACAAGGAAGAAGCGGTTACGGTGAAGGTAGTCGAGGCGGTTTGGGGCGACTGGCAAATGCTCGAATCTTCGTTTGAATACAATAAAAAAGACGCCAACACAATAGAATTCAATATTCCTGTCGCAGCAGGCAAGGAAAACATCCTCACATACCGTGTACGCAGGCAATAAAGCGAAACCGCCATCTGACCAGGCTGAACAGCGCATCGAACATGGTTCGCTGGAGACTCCCGTTCAATTCGTCCCCGGAGTCGGACCGCACCGCGCCCGCCAACTGGAACGGGTCGGTGTGCATACTTTGGAGGATCTGCTTTACTATCTGCCCCGACGATATTTAGACCGTTCTTTGATAGTGCCCATCAACGGGCTGGACTTGTCCGATCGGGAGTTTACGGTAATCGGAAAGGTTTCTTCCTTCAGAGTCATTGGAGGCGGACCGGCAAGCCGTCGTCTGGAACTTGACCTGATCGATGAAACCGGCGCTCTGCGAGCGGTCTGGTTTCGCGGACTGCATTACTGGACAAAAGCGTTCGAACGAGGCCAGGTTGTTGCGTTCAGCGGCAAGGCGCAGGTTTTTCGGGACCGCTTGCAGATGGTTCATCCTGCGGTCGATTTTCTGGATGAGAGTGAACGGTTGGGGTTAAAGGCTAAGACCGGCACGATCATTTCGCTCTATTCATCCGATCATGCCTTACGCCAGGTTGGCCTGGACAGCCGCGGTATTCGCCGAATCGTAGCCGCTGCCACGGAAATAGCAACAGGTCGAATTCCTGAGATGCTGCCCGCTGAGTTGCTGCAGGCTTATGGTTTACTGGATCGAGAAAAGACACTGCGTCAGGTCCATTTCCCGGAAAGCATGGAATCGAAGGAATTGGCTTTGAAACGGCTGCGTTATGAAGAGCTCTTTTCCGTGCAATTAACACTAGCGCTGCGCCAGCACCAACGCAAAAACCGGCAGAAAGGGATCAAGTTCCCTCATCCCGGGGCATCGACTCGAAAGGCTGTGAAGTCGCTGCCCTTCGATCTGACGAAGGGACAGTTAGCCGTTCTGACGGATATCCGGCAGGACATGGAATCAGACTATCCCATGAACCGGCTGCTGCAAGGTGACGTCGGCGCTGGGAAAACGGTTGTCGCCATGATCGCGTTGTGCATGGCAGTTGAAGGCGGTTACCAGGGAGTGATAATGGCTCCTACCGAGGTTTTAGCTGAACAGCATTTTCGCACGCTAACGTCGTTTTTCGAACCTCTGGGGATACCGACGACACTGCTCTATGGCAGTTTACCTGCAGCGGTAAAGCGGGAAAGGTTGAGACGAGTTGCTTCAGGTGAGGTCGATATTGCCATCGGGACTCACGCCCTGATTCAGGAAAAGGTGGAATTCGAGCGGTTAGGCTTAGCGATCATCGATGAGCAGCACCGCTTTGGCGTAGCGCAGAGGCTGAAACTGCGGCAAAAGGGGGTTTCGCCGGACGTTCTGGTGTTGACTGCAACGCCGATTCCCAGGTCGCTGGCTTTGACGCTGTATGGCGATCTGGACGTATCGCTCTTAAAAGAGCGGCCTAAGCATCGCAAACCGATCCAGACGCGCATTTTAGGCGGCCGCGAACGGCAGAAACTGTTTGACTTCCTGAAGACCGAGTTAAAAAAGAAACGTCAGGGATTTCTGGTCTATCCACTGGTCGATACTTCAGAGAAATTGGATTTGCAGGCGGCTGTGACTTCTTATGAGAAGCTCAAGATCGGAGAGCTGAAGGACTTCAGTCTGGGGTTGATTCACGGTCGCATGACGGCAGAAGAGAAAGACAATATCATGACTGCTTTCTCTGCGGGGGAAATTGATCTGCTGGTTGCGACCTCAGTCATTGAAGTGGGTATTGACATTCCCAATGCTACTGTTATGGCGGTCATGAGCGCTCAAAGATTCGGTCTGGCACAACTGCACCAGTTGCGGGGGCGAGTGGGGCGTGGTAATGTGCGAGGTGTTTGTGTTCTGGTGATCGATCCACCGGTGACCCGCGAGGCGCAGGACCGGCTCTCGGTTCTGGCCAATTCAGAAGATGGCTTTGAGATTGCTGAAGCGGATCTACAGATTCGCGGCGGCGGCGAATTCTTCGGAACCCGTCAGCATGGAGCGCCTGATTTCAGAATCGCCGATCCTATAGCGCATCAGGATTTATTAGTTGCGGCGCGCCGGGATGCACAGGAGTGGGTTGCTAAAGATCCGTCATTAAAATCTTTCAAGCCGTTGCGGTCACATTTTGAGAGAGCTTACGGCCCGCGTATGGAATTAATGGATGTAGGGTAACATGAAAGAGAGTTTAGCGGAGATACATGAGCAAAATAATCGCAGTTGCTAACCAGAAAGGCGGCGTTGGTAAGACGACCACAGCCGTCAATTTAGCCTGTTTCCTGGCTGCTGCAGAACGAAAAACCTTAGTCGTCGATGTCGATCCACAGGCGAATGCTTCTTCCGGGTTGGGGTTCGGTCCTGAGAATCGCGAAAAGACCACCTACGAAATGATGATCGATCATGTCGATCCACGGGATATTTACCAAGATACGGAGCTGGACTTTTTGAAGCTCATCCCATCGGATATCCGTCTGGTGGGCGCTGAGATCGAATTAGTGCCCTTTGAAAACCGGGAAAAAGTGCTGAAGAAAAGTCTACAACCAATCCGTGATGATTTCGATTATATATTGATGGATTGCCCGCCCTCTCTGGGATTGCTGACGTTGAACAGCCTGACTGCGGCCGATTCAGTACTGGTGCCGATTCAGTGTGAGTATTACGCATTGGAAGGAATCAGCCAGTTGTTGAATACCGTGCGGCTGGTGCAGAAACACTTGAATCATGGCCTGCAAATTGAGGGGATCTTACTGACCATGTTCGATTCGCGGCTGAACCTTTCCAAGCAGGTGCGTGATGAAGCGCTGAAGTTTTTTGGCGAGAAGTTATTCAAAACGACGATTCGCCGCAACGTCAAACTTTCAGAAGCCCCATCCTTTGGTCGACCGATTATATTATACGATATCACCTCGTATGGCGCGGAAGATTATCTTTCTCTGACGCAGGAGATTATCAACCATGAGCAGTAAAGAGTCGAGATTAGGTAAAGGACTGGCAGCGCTGTTACCGAAAGACATCGATTTAGGAGGCCGTGCACCGCAGTTTGCCGAACTTGAATTGGATCAGATTCGCATGAATCCTGAACAGCCGCGGCGGCAATTCGATGAACAGGGCTTGCAGGATCTGGCAGCGTCCATTAAGGCAAAAGGCGTGGTGCAGCCCATCATTGTGCGCAAAGTCGAAGAGGGGTTCGAACTGGTTGCCGGTGAACGGCGCTTAAGGGCAGCAAAGCTGGCAGGCTTGACGCGCATTCCGGTATTCATCGCGCAAGTTGCGGACGGCGCGGAAATGCTCGAATTAGCCCTCATCGAAAACCTGCAGCGCGAAGACCTGAACGCCATGGAAATGGCGGAAGGATTTCACCGCTTGGCCAATGAGTATGAGTTGACTCAGGAACAGATATCTGAACGTGTGGGGAAGAGCCGCACTGCCGTCGCCAACACGATCCGGCTGGTGAAACTGCCGCGCGACGTGCAGAACAGTTTGCGCAACGGGCAGATTACAGAAGGGCATGCCAGGGCAATTCTGGCGTTCGACGATCGCGAAAGGCAGATCGCCTTATGGAAGAAAATTGTGCGGGGAGGATTGTCGGTACGCAAGGCAGAACAGCTCACCAGAACCATCCAGAAGCCGTCAGCGCCCCTTGCTCCGCCGCCGCCGAAACCGGCTTATGTCACGCAGATCGAAGAGCGGTTACGGAATCTGCTGGGGACTCACGTCAGACTGCAACTCACCAAGGGTAAAGGCGGCAAGATTGAGATCGAGTTTTACAACGACGAAGATCTGGATCGTCTCCTGGAACTGTTCGATCTCATGGAAAAAGGGTGGTAAATCAGGGCTGAATGCTTGATTTATCGGCTATTAATTAGTAATTTAGATAGTGAGTTTAATTTGTTGCCTGAGCGCAGACTTTCGATGACTGTTCGCGAAAGCTTGGGTAGTGAATTGATACAAGTTAGAAATGAAAGGAAGGGCAATGGCAGCAGCTAAAAATGGCGATCAAGTTAAGGTGCATTATGTTGGAAAGCTGCAAGACGGCACCATTTTCGATAGTTCGGAGAACCGAGATCCATTACAGTTCAAACTGGGCGAGAAAGAAGTAATCCCGGGATTTGAAGAAGCAGTAGTGGGCATGGAAGCGGGTGAAAAGAAAACCGTCACGATTCCTGAAGATGAAGCTTATGGTCCGCAACTGGAAGATCTGGTGGCAACCTTTGACCGAGATCAGTTTCCGGGTGATGTAGAGCTGGAGTTGGGACAGCAGTTAGAGATACCCCGCGAAGATGGACAGAAGCTTCTGGTGCGCGTCAGTGAACTCAGCGAGGATGCGGTGACGCTGGATGCCAATCATCCGCTGGCAGGCCAGGATCTGACGTTTGAAATCGAGTTAGTGGAAACGGCCTGATTCACGCGCTCCTAAAGGAAAAGGATATGCGGCTTTTGTATTGCTGCGTTGCAATCGCAGTACTTACTACTTCGGGAGTGTATGCGCTGGATGGCTGTTTCTCTATTGTCGTAGGGAAAGATGCCTCGGTTGATGGCTGCGTGATTATGGCGCATAATGAAGATGATTGGCCGCCGCAGGTTGTCAATCATCGGAAGGAACAGGGCGGTGATAATCCCAGACCCGGCGTTGTCGAATTGCTGGCAGGCGGTGAAGAACCTGAATGGAGTATGAACCGGCCCTTCATCTGGTCGGAAATGCCGGATTTTAAATTTTCTGACAGTTTCCTGAATGCCAGGGGTGTCTGTGTCGCATCGGACAATTGCCCTTCGCGTGAAGATGCTGGCGAATTGACCGATGGCGGCATCACCAAAAAATTGCGACAACTGATTGCCAGGCGTGCCAGTTGGGCGCGCGAGGGCGTTCATATTGCCGGGGAACTGGTTGAAAAATTCGGGTATGGAGCGCCCGGACGAACCTACATCATCGCCGATCCGACAGAAGGGTGGTTGTTTGCTGTGGTCAATGGTAAACATTGGGTGGCGCAGCGGGTTCCGGATGATGAGGTTGCCCTGATCGCCAATACCTACAGCATCCATGAAATCGACCTGAGCGACACTTTGAATTACCTGGGATCGGAAGATCTGGTGGAGTATGCGATTGAAAAGGGTTGGTATGACCCCGATAAAGGCCCGTTTGATTTCGCGGTGGCTTATGCACATCCACATTTTGCCGCGGATTCATCCAATATCGGGAGACAATGGGCGGGATTGAACTTTATAGCTGCCTCACCGGTTGCTTATGCGGAGAAACTGCCATTCTCAGTCAAACCGGCAAAGAAATTGGATCTTGATGATGTCATGGCGGTCATGCGCAACCATTATGAAGGGACCGTCCTGGAAAAGGATGATCCTAAGCATCGGGCACACTGTTCTTCTATCTGCAATCCTGGGACGATGACCAGTTTCGTGGCTCAATTGCGCCATAATGACGATCTACCTTTTGAAATCGGATGTGTTTACTGGGTCACTTTAGGACCGCCTTGTGGTTCACCCTATCTGCCGATTTATTATGGTATTGAAGCATTCCCCGATGGCTGGATCAATGCAGAGAATTGCCCGTCTAAAGAGTACTACCTTGAGAGGGTCAATCGGCCATTTTCGGGCGACGCGGCATCTGCCTTCTGGACTTTCTCAAATTTCTCTTCACTGACCAGTTCTGCCGAAAAGCCTGAACGTGAACGCCTGCAGAAGGTTATCAGTGATCTGGAAAATCGCTGGATCACCCGTCAGGATTCGGTGGACCAAGCCATGCTCGATGTTTACCGTGAACATAAAAATTCGGTATATGATAAATTAAATCAATATGCCGAACAGGTGTATCAGGAAGCTCTGGACGCTTTAAGCAGAGCAGAGCCGAACTAAGAACAGATAAATAAAACAACACTCTGGAGGACTCGCAATGAGGAAGTTTTTACCATTTTTACTGATTCTTGGATTAATTGCCGCGGGTTGTGGCAAGAAAGCTGAAAAACCCGCGACTGAACAAGAAGGACAGGCAATGACACAAGCTGAAGAACCGGCTGGTGGCGAATTGGGAGCCGGACAGGTTGTCGTGACAGCATCAGGTTTGAATTTCCAGGATCTGGTTATCGGTACCGGCGATGAAGCGGTTACCGGCAAAACGGTTGTAGTGCATTACACGGGCTGGTTGATGGATGGTACCGAGTTCGACAGTTCCGTCGATCGTGGTAAATTTGAATTTCCATTAGGCGCAGGCCGCGTCATCAAAGGTTGGGATGAAGGTGTAGCTGGTATGAAGGTTGGCGGCAAACGCCTGCTGATTATCCCCCCGGATCTGGCCTATGGTGAGCGCGCAGTTGGCGGTGGTAAGATTCCAGCCAATTCTACTCTGAAATTCGAAGTCGAATTGTTTGAAGTTAAATAGTTTCGTTTCTCCGGGCAGGAGTCGTCAATTTGAAGATTCCTGTCCGGGATACTTATAATAAGAAATCGATCATGCCTTCCGATGCTCAATTAATTGATACACTTCTGGACGTCTGCCACAGGCTGCACCGCTCGGGAATGGTGGCTGCCAACGACGGCAACGTTTCGGTATTGTGTGATGATGGCAATTATCTGACGTCCGTGACCGGTGTATCCAAAGGCGAAATGACCGCCAGGCACATAGTAAAGGTTAATCGCAGCGGTGAACCTCTGGAAGAGGGTAAAAAACCGTCATCCGAACTGCGCATGCACCTGGCCATTTACCTGGATCGGCCGGACGTTCGGGCCGTGGTGCACGCGCATCCACTGTATGCGACCGGCTTTGCCGCGGCGGGTCTGGCGCTGGATCGGTGCGTCCTGCCTGAAATCGTCATGACTTTGGGCAGCATCCCGCTGGCTGATTACGGCACACCTTCCACCGAAGAAGTTCCTGAAGCGGTTGCGAAGTGGATTGGCGCTGCGGACGCAGTGTTGCTTTCCAATCACGGTGCGGTAACTGTCGGCCCTGATTTGATGGAGGCGTTTTACAAGATGGAGCGTATCGAACACTATGCGCACATCTGTTTTATAGCTCGCCAATTAGGAGGCGAACGATTATTGACGCCCGTCGAAGTAGAGAAAATCTATCAATTGCGGGAAGATTCAGGCATGACCAACCGCAATCCCGGCTGCTGGACCTGCGATGCAGAGATCCCCGGGAGCTGCGTCGGAGACGCTTGTGTCAATTACCCAAGTGGCAGAGACAATTTTGCCGTTGAAGTGAGAAAAAAGGTACGCGCAATTTTAGGAAACGGCAAGCACATCAATCCCTCTTAATCGATATGAAGATTCTGGTTGTTGGTGGTGGTGAGGTCGGCTTTTTTCTGGCGGGTGAATTAGCCCGGGAAAATCATGACGTCGTCGTCATCGAATCTGATGGTGAGCGTCTGGCGCGCATCGCTAAATCGCTGGACATCCTGGCCATCGAAGGGGATGGGACGAGTCAGCGGCTGCTGGAACAAGCCGGCATCAAATCGGCGGACATGCTGGTCGCGGTAACGAATTCCGACGAAGGCAATATCTTAGCCTGCATGATTGCCCGTGAATTTGGCGTCAAGACAAAGATTGCACGGGTCCGGGATCATGCCTTAAGTGAGACGGAATCCGTGCTGGCTCCTTCCCGCATCGGCATCGATTTGATGATTCACCCGGAACTTGAGACGGCGCGCGAAATATTGAGATTGATCCAAATGCCTGCAGCCACCGAAGTCATTGAATTCTTTGATGGACAGGCGGTTCTGCTGGGATTGAGGTTGGCGGACGGATCGCCGATGGTGGGAAAGACTCTGATCGAGATCGGGAAATCCTACGAAGGCACTACTTTCCGTATTGCCGCGGTATCGCGTGACAATCAGACGATTATCCCGCGCGGGGATCACCGCATCGAAAAGAACGATCTGCTGTATGTAGTTACGCACACTGACTCAGAGCAGGAGATTTTTAAACTGACCCATAATGAGAACGTGCCCGAAATTCATGATTTGATGGTCTTAGGCGCGGGACGCGTCGGCATGATAGTCGCAGAAAGTTTGCAAAAAGATTCCAAGACTAAAACGAAGCTCGTGGATTCTGATCCCGATAAAGCTCTTTGGGCTGCGGGATTATTAAATGATACCCTGGTTGTCGAAGCTGACGGACGCGACATAGACGTGATAGCCGCCGAGGGATTGACTGATATGGATGCCTTTGTGGCTTGTACGGGAAGCGATGAAACTAATATTGTCACTTCTCTGGTTGCCAGACATCTCGGCGTCAAGCGTATCATCACCATGGTAGAGAAGAAGTTTTATCTGCCCATCATTCGCGCCATAGGCTTGGAAATCGGTGTGAACAAGCATATCCTGACGAGTAATGCGATTTTGAAATATATCCGCCGTGGGCGGGTGCTATCCTTCTCACAGGTGCGCGGCATAGATGCTGCCACAGTAGTGTACCAGGTCGGTGAGAAGGCGAAAATCTGCAAGAAGCCGCTGTTCCAAACCAGTTTTCCGCAGGGTGCAGTAATCGGCGCGACCCGTCGTCGCGGAGAATTGGTTATCCCGACAGGGGCCACTCAATTGGAACCGGGAGATGAAGCGCTGGTCTTCCATCTTCCAGAGGCACGTAATAAGGTCGATTCCTGGTTTTCATAAGTGAAATTCGGTCCGGTCCTACATTTTTTAGGCGCACTGCTGATCTTTATCGGCGCATTTATGCTGATTTCAGCCGCTTGGGCCTGGCATTACGATGAAGCGGAATCGTCATCGATAATAATTTCAGCTCTGATCACCTCCATCACTGGATTTTTTATCTGGAGAATGAGCGCGGGTCAGCAGGTCGTGGGTACCAGGGAAGGGTTTGCCATCGTTTCGTTCGGTTGGCTGGCGATGGCGCTATTTGGGGCGCTGCCATTTTATATCAGCGGCACGATTCCGTCTTTCACCGATGCGGTTTTTGAGTCGATGTCTGGTTTCACCACGACGGGCGCCAGCATCCTTACCGATATCGAAAGCCTGCCGCGCAGTATTCTCTTCTGGCGTTCTTTCACTCACTGGCTGGGTGGTATGGGGATAATCGTCTTTTCACTGGCGATACTGCCCATCCTGGGCATTGGCGGGATGCAGCTTTTCAAAGCGGAGGCGCCTGGACCGACCAAAGATAAGCTGACGCCGCGGATTCGCGAAACAGCAAAACTGCTGTGGGTGGTCTATGTCGTGCTTTCTGCGGTTGAAACCGGTCTACTGATGCTCTGCGGAATGGATCTTTTTGAAGCGCTCTGCCATACCTTTGGAACCATGGCTACGGGAGGATTCTCCACTCGTAACGCATCTATTGCAGCATTTGAAAACTCTTGGATTCATTGGATTATCATCGTATTTACGGTATTGGCTGGGACTAATTTCGCCCTGCACTTTCGAGCGATGGCCGGGAGGCCGCTGATTTATTTCAAGGACCCAGAATTCCGGTTTTATGGGACTGTTCTGGCAGGAGCGAGCGTCATTGTTTATCTCTTCAACTGGAACCGCTTCGAGAGCTTTGGCAGCGGGTTTCGTGACAGTGTGTTTCAAGTTGTCTCCATTTGCACGACGACCGGTTATGCCACGGCAGATTACGAACTATGGCATCCTCTGAGCATCATCGTACTGATCATTTTGATGTTCATGGGCGGTATGGCAGGATCGACGGGCGGCGGCATGAAAATGGTGCGCTGCATGATTCTTCTGCGGCATGCTCACATCGAAGTGAAGAAATTGATTCACCCGAACGCGGTCTATCCGCTGCGCTTCGGCAAGAAGATCATGCAGGAAGAGATTACCACCAACATTCTGGGTTTTTTCCTTCTGTTTATTGTTATCTTTGTGACCGGAGCGCTAACTTTAAGCGCTTTGGGATTGGATTTCGCGACCTCCTTCGGCGCTTCGGTGGCTTGTCTGGCGAATATCGGTCCGGCCATAGGAGATGTGGGCCCCACGGATAATTATGCCTTCATGCCGGACCTGGCGAAGTGGATGCTAATCCTGATGATGATGATGGGCCGTCTGGAGCTTTTTACGGTTCTGGTTCTCTTCAGCCGAACATTCTGGCGAAAATAACGTATACTGTATAATAAAAGATTCCTCTGGAAGTATCAGAGAGAACGTAGACTATGAATTGGCGCAGCGTATTCTTCAAGAACTACCAAGCTAAAATCGCCCTGTTTATGATGGCGGTATTCCTCTGGTTTTTTGTGGTGACGAGCCAGAATTACAATCAGGTTCTTGACGTTCCCATTGTAATGACAGGCTTGAAAGAGGGTAAGGTCTTCCTGAAGCCGCCTGTCGATCATGCGCGGGTTCGCTTTTACGGCAAGGGGACTTCGTTGCTGTTGTTGAGCGTGGTGGGTGATGCCCGCTTTGTGTTAGATCTGTCGTCGATTAATTATTTCTTTGACTTTCCCTTGCATTTAGATTTGCTGCACTGGGCGTCCGGCATCAACGTCGAAGTCATGGATATTGTTTTTCCGGATACTGTCTTTATCCGTATAGATGACAGTATCGAGAAAACTCTTTCGGTCAAACCGATGCTGGCGGTATCTCTGGCACAAAACTACACAGCCGTCGGCTCCCTACAGGTCAGTCCGGATACCGTTCGGGCACTAGGCGCAAAGACCATCTTAGAGGGAATGCGCACGATTCCTACGCAGGTCAAATCCTATGAAAACGCGACCGGTTCAATCAACGTGAGGTTAGATCTGATTCCGCCTGAGGAAGGGGAAATACAGCTTGATCCGGCTGAAGTCAGGGTGCAGTTAAAGGTTGAGAAGGTGGAATCCAAACTGCTGAATAACGTTGCTGTCAATGTCATCGAGTGTGCTCCGGAAAGAATTGGGTTTGCGGTTCCGGGCGCGGTAAATATCAGGTTGAAAGGCGCTAAATCACTGCTGGAAAATCTGCAGAAGGATCAAGTCATGGTTTCTGTCAGCGCGGCACAAAACCCCAAAGATGGGGGATACTATAAACCGGTGCTTCATCTGCCGGATGGGATTGAATTAATCGCCATCATCCCCGATAGCGTCAAAATCGAATATCTGGAGCCTCAAACTTAAGCAATGCTTGTCTTAGGTATAGAAACTTCCTGTGACGAAACCGCCGCCGCTATCTTGCATGATGGGGCGGTGCTTTCTTCTATCGTTTCCACGCAATGGCTTCACGCGCGCTATGGCGGCGTTGTCCCGGAATTAGCCAGCCGCGCCCACCTGAAACTTTTAACACCCATTCTGGATCAGGTCTTCTTTGAAGCCGGATTGTCAAAAGAGGAAATCGAGGCTGTCGCAGTCACACGCGGGCCTGGTTTGATTGGCGCGTTGCTGGTCGGAATCGCCACAGCAAAAGGGATCGCTTTTTCCCGTAATCTTCCTCTGGTTGGCGTCAACCACCTGGAAGGCCACCTCTGGAGCGCGGCATTCGGGGGGGGGTATATTCAACCTCCATTCTTAGCATTACTGGTTTCCGGAGGACACACGATTTTAATCGGTGTTGAGGCATTCGGGCAGTACAAACTGATTGGACGAACGCGAGACGACGCCGTTGGTGAGGCTTTTGATAAGGTCGCAGTTTTATGTGGATTGAATTACCCCGGCGGCGCAGAAGTCGAACGGTTGGCGAAGCAGGGCGACAGAGCTTATCACACTTTTCCGGTCGGTATGCGGGGACGGGAGGGATACAATTTCTCCTATTCCGGGTTAAAGACAGCAGTAGCCAATTTCATCCACAAGGAAGCGGATGCTGTCAGCCATCATCTGGAAGATCTGCTGGCCTGTTTCCAGGAAGCGGCAGTGACGGCGCTGGTGGAGCCCTCCATCAAAGCGATGCAGGATTTCGGTTACAACACATTGGTTGTCTCCGGGGGAGTGGCGGCTAATCAGCGTTTGCGGGAACGACTGCAGGAAGAGAGTGCGCGCCTTGGCGCTCACTTTTACAGCCCCAAGTTGGAATATTGCACGGATAATGCGACCATGATCGCCTGGGTGGGGTGGAAAAGGCTGCAAGCGGGATACCAGGATTCCCTGGCGATGAGCGGAGAGGCTAACTTCCCTATACCCGGGATGAAATAAACCATCATTGAACTGATCAAGCACTCATGGAATTCGGAAACTATTTTATTGAAATCAAAGGGTCGTATACGATATTTTTCGGCCTGATTATCCTCGCGGCATTCTGGTCATATTTTATCTATCGACGCACCGTTCCGCCTGCCTCTTCAGCCTGGAGATTCTGCCTCGGTAGTCTTAGGTTCCTGGCTCTGTTGATCCTCGTTTTTCTTCTCTTTGAACCTGCGGTAACCTTCCAAACCGAGAAAACATTAAAGCCCCTGCTTCCTGTTGTGATCGACGATACACAGTCCATGCAGCTCTCCGACCGCGCCGGAGAACGATCCGCCCTGCTGCAGGATCTTTTAAGCCGACCGGTCTGGCAGACCTTACAGGACCGCTTTGATTTGCAGTATTTCACGGCAGGAGATTCTCTACACAAGATTCAGGAGTCGGCGCTGGATTCGCTGACCTACCGCACGGTGGGCACTGATTTAACTATATTCTGGCGAGGTTTGCCTCGCTTCTTCGATCAGGAGTCTTATCCTGCCTGCATCATCATCAGTGATGGGGGTGATAACGCCGGACGCGATCCGTTGGATGAGATCGCAAAAATGGCTAAACCACTCTTCACAATCGGCATTGGAGATACATCCGCAGTAATTGACGCCGGCATTATGGGCGTCAGTGGAGACGTTGTCGCTTACCAGGGTAAGGAATCTTCACTGACAGTGCGCATCAAATCCCGGGGGTTGGAAAACCAGCGTGGACAGCTTTTACTGCGTGATCAAGCCGGAAACGTGCTGGCTTCGAAGGAGATCAAGCTGTCCGTTGACGGCTTATTGCAGGAGATCGACCTCGACTTTACTCTGGATGAAACAGGCGATCAGGCGCTCTCGGTGGAACTGGTTACGTCTAAAGATGAGTGGAGTACGCAAAACAACCAGCGCGGCTACCCTATTACAGTTAAAGAAAGCCGGATTCGTATTTTGCTTGTCGAAGGTTTTCCCAGCTTCGAATCGATGTTCTTGAAGCAGACTCTGAATGAACTTGAGGACTTGGAAATACAGGTTCTCACGCTGAAAAAAGAGGGTGGCTTTTATGACCACCAGATTGGCGAGTTGGGACTAATGTTTTCTCAGAGTGACGTCTTGATTCTTGTCAACCTCGATGGTAGCAGCAGATCCAGCAACGCTTATCAGCAAATCGTAGAAGAGAGCAGACGTTCATCGATTCCTCGCTGGGTGTGGCTGACTGCGAATACGGATACTCGTATAGTGGGTGACTTCATCCCTGATCACGGCATCCGCTTCATCCAGAATCCCCGGTTGTCAGAAGGGCAAGCGGTTCCGCGTCGCTATTATGAAATACTTGAGCCGGACGCTCAATTCGAGGAAGAGGTCTGGTGGAAAGAGATACCGCCGCTGCGCTTGCCGGATCGAATCATGCAGCAATCCAGTCGAGGTATGTCACTGATCGATCTGGTTCGACCTGAAACGGGACAGTACATCACTGCGGGATTAATTGGATGGGAAGATAGTCATAACAAATCATTGCTTTCGCTGGGTGATGGATACTGGCGATGGAATTTTCTGCGTCAAGGACTGTCCGGCCAGCGGGAGTTATATAGCCGGCATCTTTTCAGGGTGATTCGCTGGTTATCAGCAGTCCAGGAACAACAGCCTCTAAAACTACAGACGGATCGGTATCTCTACAGTTCAGGCGAAGAAGTCATCTTAGATGCACAAACTTTCACCGCTGACGGCAGGCCGATTACCAGCGCCATTATTGAAGTCCAGGTCAACGGTCCGTCGGATACTACCAAGCTGCTCATCGAACCGGATGCGACCGGGAAGTACGGCAGCAGTTTTCTTCCCAACAGCGCCGGAAAATACACATACTCCGGTATCGCTAAACTGCAGGATCAGGTTTTTGCCGCTGATTCCGGGGAATTTTCCGTTGAAGCCTATAATATCGAAAAAGAGACTTTAACCCAGAATTACCAGCTTTTACAGACTTTAGCTGAACGAACCGGCGGCCGTTATTTCAGCAGCGATAATATTGCAGATTTAACCGAGATCATCGATGCGACGCCCCGCCGGGTGAAGATCGGGTGGAGTCGGCGGATGTTCTTAGGCTGGGATTTCTGGTTCCTTCCCATTCTGCTGCTGTCCTTAGAATGGATCATCCGCAAACGCAAGGGGATGTTGTAGAGTCATGGAAGAGTTGATAAGACACCGCGCCGCGGTCTTTCGCTTGATGCGAGCTTTTCTGGATGAAAAGCAGTATTTTGAGGTCGATACACCTCAACGCGTCAGAACGCCAGGCACTGATGTTAATATCGAAGCCTTCGCGTCTGAAGATAAATATCTTATTACGTCTCCCGAATTCCACATTAAACGGCTGTTGGCGCATGGCGCGCCGCGTGTTTATCAGATCTGCCACTGTTTCAGGAAAGGTGAAGAGACAGATCTCCATAATTCGGAATTCAGCATGCTGGAGTTCTATGCCGCCGGGATGCATTTACCGGAGATGATGAATGAAACGGAAGCGCTGATCAGATTTATTGGCGATGGGGTGGAAAAAAATACCGTTACTTACTCTGGGAATTCCTGTAAATTGAGCGGTGCCTGGGAGCGGCTGACCGTTCATGAAGCCTTTCTTAAATATGCTGGCTGGTCGCCTATGGAGGCTTTTGATGAAGATCGGTTTTATTATGATCTGGTGGATAAGGTCGAGCAGCATTTGGGGGTGGGGAAGCCCACGATCCTATATCATTACCCTCCGCAGCTTGCCATGTTGTCGAAAATCGCGAAAGATAATCCACCCGCAGCTTTACGCTTTGAAGTCTATCTATCCGGCGTCGAAGTTGCCAATGCATTCGAGGAATTGAATGACAGCGCCGAGCAGCGCTCACGGTTTGAAAGAGATCTGGCTCAGCGGACAAAGCTTAACCTGGATACTTATCCCATTGATGATCGCCTCCTGAACGCGCTGGATGCCATGCCCGACAGTTGCGGTATCGCAGTGGGAGTGGATCGTTTGATCATGCTGTTAAACGGATCTAACACACTCGAAGAAGTCTTGCTGTTTCCCGATAGCGAGAATTAGGCAGGTTAGAAGTAATACCAGATGGTGGCGTATTCTTGGGCTGACATTGGTAATCTACTCCGGCTTTGTGCAAAATTGTATGGTTTTCTGCACGAGAGAAGAGGTTAGATAAATAATATCGAAAATATATTTTGGTATTACAAGGGGAATATCCTTATCTTTTTATTTTATGAGTATGTTCTGATCACTCTTGAAATGCCATCGAAAGGGCAAAATAAGCAGCATAAAGAAAGGAGTCTTATGTTCGGAGAAGAGGTTCCCGCTCTCCAAAAACCCTCTTTCTGGATTGGGGTAGGTTTGGCAGTTTTCGGACTGTTGTTGTGGGTGT
>JAHJDJ010000354.1 GCA_018812585.1 bacterium | reverse complement strand
GCCACTTACGATATTTTGGGACATCCAACCGAACCGGATTACCTCTGGTGCGCGACGCAAGACGGTGTCTATATGACCCGTAATGCCAACCGTTGGATTCATATTTCCAATGGGCTGCCTCCCAGCGAAGAAGCTGCTTGGATCGCTGCTCCGGAATACGCCCTGGATTATGAAAATGAGATGCTCTTTACAGTTGGTTCCAAGGGTATCTTTTATGGAAGCTATCGAGCGCTTGGCTCTTCCGCCACGGCCGACATCATCGCGTCATGGAAACCGTTGGGCGGCGGAGTGACTTTTGCTGCCGATACCGTAAATGTCGATACCCTTTGGCTGACCGTCGAACCCTCGACGTCACAAGGCTTAACCATTACGGCAGGGCAGACCATTACTCTGATCGATACAACCGCCAATGTCTACTGGTCGGCTTTTATCGATGAATCTGTTGAAGGCTTGTGGTGTGAAATCGATAATGACCGCATCTTCTACTGGCCGGAGGGAAGCTCAGAACCTGTATACGACTACACCGATTTCAGCCTTGATAACGTTATCGCCTTTGGTTACAGTCAGATATCAGGACGAAAATTACTGGCCCAATCCGACGCTGCAGAAACGACAATCTGGATCGCCGCCGAAGATGGTGGACTGTACGACTACCATCTGACGGGGGATATTGCCAGCTACTACGATGCTGATTCGCTGACCATCACGTCCAGTCATGAAGACTACATGATCTATGATTTCGATATCAAAGACGATGTCTTCTACTTCGCCACGGATCAGGGACTGTTCAAAACTTCAGATCCCCACGGTGAGTGGGAACAGATCAGTGGCTTGATCTCAGATCGCAGCGAAACAGCGACCCGGACCATCGATGCTCATGCAGTTGCATTTGGAGCCGATAATACCATCTACTTCGGCAGTCATTTAGGTGGCTTCCTGAGAAGCGCTGACGGAGTAACCTTCGAACATTCCAATCTGGGTCTGATCCATATGAACGGAACGTCGGAACAGTTGGATATCTTCTTAGATCAGTTTGAAAATACGACGCCCGCCGCTGCGAATATGGGTATCTACCATCTGATGCAGGAATGGTGGGGTGATCTGGAAGGCGAAGACGACGTTGATGGCGATCCCAAGTTAGGTATCCTCTTCCTGAACATCGATGATCAATACTATCTCGATACAGGCGACGGTTCTTACATCAGCGGCTACTTTGACGGCGGCAACGAATATCTCCTTTCATACTCAGGCAACAGCAACCAGATGGAGATGTTCTACATCGACACCGATCCCGGCTGGATCAACACTGCAAACCCTGCAGCGTGTCGACAGATGTTCAACCTGATCAACTGGAACCAGGATCCGGCAGAAGAGCAATGGCTGCGCGCCGGATTGATGGCCTTCAGTCAGCATGTCGCTGGTTATCCCATGATGGATAGTGGCACCATCACCTTCCCTATGCTTAATAACTTGATCGGCTGGACAGCTGACGCAGTTTCGGAAGACAACGAGTATCTATACAGTTTCCTCGTCGTCCTTTATCTCTATGAGCAGATCTTCGACGCAGAAGAGAACGGACCGGGCATTGACCACATTGCTGATCTTGCTACTTCACAGTATCGCGGGATTGCAGGTCTGGGCCGCTTGATCTACGAGAAGGAAAATGGGAGTTCTTCCGCTGACGCCGATTATTCCTACGTGTTCGCAACTATCTTCCATGATTTCGCCCTTGCTGGAGCTCTTGACATTACAGATCCAGAATTCTACGATGGCAAATATGGTTTCGAAGCAGTCGATGTGTCTGTAACTGCAGCATCGAGAACTTGGTATTATAGTATCAGCGCACCGCCACCTTATATCTTCCAGGTTCCTTTCTGGAGTGTTCAATCATTCCAAATCGTCGATACGCAGTTCTTTAACGATGACCATCCCATTTCAGTAATCAACTTTAATGGCGACGATCGTAACGACCTGAATTTTACTCTGCTGTTCTCGGACTTTGACAACTTTACGCCGGGTATGGATCCGGAAAATGTCGACATCTTTCCAGTTAATCTCGAATATGGAACAAACAAAGCGGAAATTGAACTACCTGAGGAGTTGTGGTTGCTGGGCGCTAATGATCCCGATCCGGGAGGTGCGCCCAATAATATGCGTATCATTGCCACCTGCACCTCAGATTCAGGTTCTCAGCGCACCTCCTATAATTTCTCGGACGACATCACACCGCCGACCAATATCTGGATGACGGTGGCTCAGAATCCGATCGATGAGAAATACATCGATATCTACACGTTCTCAAATGAGCGCATCTTCCCTGATGGCGGCCAGGTATATAGCGTCGATACCGACGGTAATACGGAACTGGAAGGTCCGCAAATCGATCTGAGTGGCGCGCAGGAGGAAGAGAGCGGGGTTGACACACTGATTGTGCTGGATCAGGATGTATTCTATTCCAATCCGGATGCTTCAGCCTATGCATACCACATCGCTTACCACCTGGAAGACATTCAACTGCCGGCCGACTTGGAATTCACCGCCTTTGGTGAGGACATCGCCGGTAACCAACAGATCAGTGCACCGCTTGATATATCGGTCGATTTCATTCTGAAAGATGTGGGCGGGGTAATTACGCATCATCAGTCTGATGCCAGCCTGTTGATTCCTGGAGGCGCTTTACAGGATGATGCCTTAGTGCTTCTGAGCGTCTCACAATATCCGCTAGCATCACCGGAACTCATCGCTATCCCAACCATTTCCGCCAGCAACGATCCGCAGCATTACGCCGTTGGACCGGTAGTCTCGGCTGGTTCCGCTGGTCTGGAATTAGAAAAACCGGTCACTATAACGGTTCCTTTCAACCCGGATATGGTCATCGGCGCCGATATCGGTGTTTACCGCTCTGAAAGTGGAGGCTGGATCTACATTGGTAGTAACGTTGACCTGGATCGAGGATTGGTGACCGCCCAGAGCGACAAGTTCGGTTCCTTCCGGGCTTTCGCTGGACCTTTAGGCGATATTTCCGCAGTGACGCCGCATAAATTCCGCATGGCGCAGAACTATCCCAATCCTTTTAATCCAACAACTTCGATCTCCTTCGAATTAACGAAATCACAGCATATCAAACTGGACGTGTTTAATATCACAGGTCAGTTGATCGGTACGATTGACAATGGACAATTCAATGCTGGTTGGCACACCGTCCGCTGGGAACCACAACAACTGTCCAGTGGTGTTTACTTCTTACGTTTAGAAGCCGAAGAGGGCACGCTTTACCAGAAGATGATGCTCCTGAAATAAAACTGCAGAAAAGGCAGGAGTTCAGGGATGAACGATAAAATTAAAAAGACAGCATGTGCGGTTTTATCCTTAGCCGCACTGGGAATATTCATGGTTGGCTGCGATAGCTCCAGCGATGATATTCCTACCTCCTGGGACAGTATCTCCCATTTGATGTCGCAGGGATGGAGTCAATATAATGCTGGCAATTTCGAGGAGGCTTACAGCACCTTCCTTGATGCCAATCAGAGGGATGCCTTCTACCTCCCGGCTTACAACGGATTGGGCTGGTCGGCAGTGCGTCTGACTGACTTCTTGAACGCGGGAACTCAGTTCTCCTTCATTCAAACCTCTGCAGTCTCAGGCACGGATGACGAATTGCTGGCGGATGCTTATGCCGGACTTTGTCTGTCAGCGACGATCGCACGATCGGTGCTGGAAATCTCTGGCGAAGGCAGCGTCGAAGAGCTGGATGCTTTAGCCCAAAGTTCCATAGATTATGCAGATTCCGTTTTCGCTCTGATGGGTGAAGATTATGCTCCGATGGGACATGATCCCGGCTTTGGAGCTCACAGCCTGCATCTGTTAAAAGCGCAAAACTACTATTACCTGCTGGATTTCTCCAGATCGGAAGCAGAATTGGTCATCGTTGATCCTGGCTTTGTGACGGGTCAGTTGGAGACCTATGGTGTGCAGGTGGATGGCGAAGTGATCGAATTAGCCATGCAGGTGGATGGCGAAGATACAAGTTGGGTTTTGACTCCCGCTATGGCAGGAATTCACGACCTGCTGAGTATCATCTCCGCTGAAGCTGGCTGGGATTATTCTTCTGAAGTGGAATTCGGAAACAACAGCATTGTCCTGACGGCTTTAGAAGGAACGACCTTTGAAGAAGATGTAGAATTCACGGTCATTTACGTCTATATAGACAATCTTCCGCAATATCTGTATGAACTGATCGATCATATACAAAGCTTAATCGGCCTTTAATCGTAAAAATAAGCAATGCGGAGCGAGGAGCTTCGTAAACCCGAAATTTATCCTTAAAAACCTAACTACAATAGGAGGAGTTATGCTTAAGCGGGTTAGCACTATAATGGTGCTGGGGGTTCTGCTGGTAGCTTTTACGCTGACTGCGAACGCCCAGATTGAGTACGTCATCCAGTATGATGACGGTGCGAGTGTCTATTACTCAGGTCGTCCACTACCTAACGACACTTGCGGTGTCTGGTTTGAACCACCGACAGAATCTGAGGTCTTGTCGGGACAGTTCCAGTTTAACGGCGGCATGGGCGGCGATGCTCACGTCTATGTCTGGGACATCGTAGATGGGTTCGATCCAGATCTTTACTTCGATAACGATGAATCGGGCGCTTCGCCTGGACCAACCCCATTAGGTACAGTTCTGGCGGGTCCCATCCCGATCCTGTTCGATGATAGTGGAAACTGGCAGGAAGTTGTCTTCGATGATTGGGGATATCCACCGGAAGAACTTGACGTCGGACTGAATAACTTTTACATTGGTTATGCATTGCAAGGAACCGGCGCTGAACCGTACTACCCCTCAATTCTGGGTGATGCGGCTGATGATCGCCCCTACCACAGCTTGACCTACCTAACGAATCCAGGTGGATCATACCCCGGTGAATCCGGGTGGTGGGCTTATGGTATCGACTGGATGGTCCGTGCCAAGGTCAGCATGTATGGTGACCCGCCCCCGGCAGTCGATGGGTTGACAGACCTGCCAGATGTTTATGCGCAAGGTCCTTACACGATCTCCGTGGAAGTAACCGACCAGATCGTGGGTGGTGGTCCCGGTGTCGTCGATGCCGCTCGACTGATTTACACCATCGACGGTGGCGATGAAGTTATCGTCAATATGACCAACACGGGTGGCGATACCTATGAAGGCGATCTGCCTGCAGTGGGTGTCAACTCCATGATTAACTACCGCGTAGAAGCCGATGACGATCAAAACCACACGACCATTTCACCCAGCTTGGCTGGTTACAGCTTCAGCTATCGTCAACCGAGTGGCGCTACGATTCTGTTAGTGAATGACTCCGGCGATACCGAAGCCGAAGCATTCTACTTTGGCGCCCTGGCGAACCTGGGCTATTCCTATGACTACTGGCTCATTAATCCCGGTGATGCCACTGACATGGGTTACGCTGGATCCGATGTCTTCAACACCGATAACTATCGCACGATCCTCTGGTTCAACGGCACAGGCTACAGCGGTAATCTGCCTAACAACGAAGCCGATCTATCTGTGGATCCCATCGCCATGTTCATGGATGATGGTGGAAACTTCTTCCTGACCAGCTCCGACTACATCGGGGGCGCGTTCGTCCCGTCCCTCTGGACCGAATTTACTGCTATCCCAGGTACCTTCCTGTATGAATACCTGATGGTCGCCGATGGTTGGTCTGATGCTCACCTTGGTGGAGCTTTAGGTGAATCTCAGGATACTCTGCACCATGGTGTGGCAGGAACTGAGGTCGGTGATGCCTTCACTGGCGGTATCTACAGTCATCCTTCTCCCAACTGGAACGACTTTGCCTATCCACAGGGTGATGGTGTGACCTGCTTCGAAACCGAAATCGGTCCTGAATCCGCCGGTATCGAGTACGACGGCGATTTCAAAATGGTCTTCCTGCCTTGGGTTCTGGAAGCCGTTGATGATGCTGCTGAAGGCGAAGCAGTTCTGGGCGCTGTCATGGACTTCTTCGGCGAAGGCGTCGGTCCTGCGATGACCATAACGCAAGGTTCTCGTTATGCTATCGGCTATAACAATTACCCTGGCGCTGCCGGCTGCACTCCGCATCCCGCAACCGCTATGGTCACAGATCCTGACGGCGTTGACGTTGTCAACCTGTTGGTCACTTATGATGGCGGCGATTGGATAACGAAGACGATGAACGACATGGGTGGTGATCTGTATAAACTCAGCTTCAACGACCATCCTGCCGACTGGAACACCATGTCCTACCGTCTGCGCGCAACTGACGCATTAGGCAATGTCACCGTCGGAACACCTACCGATTGCTGGTCGACCGACTTTGAGTACAACGGCACAACCGACTTCCTGCTCTGCTCAGACATGCCGTACATGGATTACTTCCAGCACCCGAACTATGAAACGTCCGTTACCAGCCGTCTGGATGGTATTCCGTCCGTTGCAGATTACCAGGTCTATGACGTAGATGTTTACGGCACACCAGACTTCTGGACCATCCTGAACAACTATAACTGGACATTCTGGGTCGGCTATCTGGACTGGTACCTGACCTTCCCAAAGATGTCGGCTGACAACCCCTTCACACCGTATCTGGCCAGCGGTAAATGCCTGCTCTTCTCCTCAGAAGAACAGATGGGTGTCTGGGACGATTGGGAAAATGTCACCTACGAAGAAGGAGACTTCGCTTTTGACTGGCTGCATCTGGCAGATATCATGAACGACGAAAACTACACCGAAATGGAATTCTCCGATCCACCCGATGCTTTGGTGGCTGGGATGACTGAGCCAGTTACGCTTCAAGATCTGCAGTACTCCCCCATGGGCGACAAAATCACTCCGCAGGTGTGGACGTGGCCGCGGCTGTTCTATGCTGATGGCTGGACAGTCGGTCTGCGCAACCCGGATGATTCTCAGAACTACAATATCACCCTGGGATTCAGCCTTTATCAGATGGAACAAGCCGATCTGGATCAGTTAGTATGGAATGTGGTCCTCGATTGGATGACATTCACGGGTACACCAATCGGTGTCGAACCTGAAGATCCAACTCAGCCGATTACCTACAAGCTGAACCAGAACTTCCCCAACCCGTTCAATCCGGCAACCGAGATTCAATTCTCGATTCCCCAGAACAGCAACGTAGAGCTTAGCATCTACAACCTCATGGGTCAGGAAGTTGCCCGCCTGCTGGATCGTCCGATGAATGCTGGTTACCACACCGTAACCTTCGATGCTTCGGATCTTTCCTCAGGTGTTTACTTCTACAAACTGAAGGCAGCCGACTTCGAACAATCCTTGAAGATGGTTCTGGTGAAATAAAAAAAAGTGGGGTGATCGCTTGATCACCCCATCTTTTTATAGTATATTATCACCTTAGAAAATCGATACCCTTTAAACTGATCCCGCGAGGTCGGTAAGGGAAGCACGAATAAATGTGACCCCACCACTCGCGCGGTGGGGTCTTTTTTAATGCCCGGGAGAGAAACTTGGAATTTCGTACCAAAGCCAAATTAGCCGATGAGGAAGGTGTGCGCCGCACATTGACGCGGCTGGCGCATGAAATCATCGAGCGCAACCGCGGTCTGGAACAGCTTGCGCTGGTGGGTATGCAAACGCGGGGTGTGTTTATCGCAGATCGCCTGAAAAAGCTGATCAAAGAAATCGAAGGGGGTGAAGTCCCCAGCGGTGTATTAGATGTGACATTATACCGCGATGATTTCCGCCTGAAGTTCAAGCGTCCTCAGGTGCAGGTGACCAACATCAACTTCGACGTAGATGAGAAAAACATCATTCTGGTGGATGACGTCATCTATACCGGAAGGACGGTGCGTGCGGCTTTAGACGCTCTCATGGATCTGGGACGTGCCGCCCGTATTCAGCTTGCAGTCCTGGTCGATCGCGGCCATCGAGAGCTGCCCATTAAGCCTGATTTTGTCGGGAAAAACGTGCCGACGTCACTGGGTGAAGAGGTGCGCGTTCGCATGAAAGAACTGGACGGTGAAGACAGCATCCTGCTGGTAGAAGAGATCGACATGAAGGAGGGGCCCACGGATGTCACAGGATAATGGAAAGTCGCCAGCTCTGTCTTCGAGACACCTTTTAGGTTTGGAAGGAGTCCCCGCAGATGAAATCACGCTGATTTTAGATACCGCTGAAGCGATGAAGGAAATCCTGGATCGACCCATCAAAAAGGTTCCAACGCTACGCGGTGTGACCGTAGTGAATCTCTTCTTCGAAGATTCCACCCGTACAAAACTTTCCTTTGAATTGGCCGAAAAACGACTCTCAGCCGATCTCATCAATTTCAGTAAATCCGGCTCAAGTGTTGCCAAGGGTGAAACTCTGCTGGATACCGCGCGCAACATCGAAGCTATGAAGGTTGACGTAGTCGTGGTGCGGCATCAGCACCCTGGTGTTCCCAAATTCCTCGCCGACAGGTTAACTTCGGTAGTCGTGAATGCGGGCGATGGATCGCATGAACATCCCACTCAAGCGCTCCTCGATATGATGACGCTGCGACAGACCTTTGGTCATTTTAAAGGTTTGCGTGTTGCTATTGTGGGCGATATCACTCACAGCCGTGTCGTCAAATCGAACATCCATGGATTGATCACCATGGGCGCTGAAGTCATGTTAGTTGGGCCGCCTACACTGATGCCGCGTGATGTGGAATCCCTTAATGTTAAAGTAAGCCACGATATAGACGAAGCGATTGCCTGGGCTGATGCCCTGAACGTGCTGCGGCTGCAGCTCGAACGCCAGAAATCCGGATTTCTACCGTCTCTGAGAGAATATCACATGACCTTTGGAGTGACTTTGGAAAGATTAGCTAAAGCGCCCAAGGAGCTTGTTATATTGCACCCCGGTCCTATGAATCGCGGCGTGGAAATCGAAAGTGCAGTCGCTGACAGCGGCGCCTCCGTTATCCTCGAACAGGTGACCAACGGAGTAGCAGTAAGAATGGCGGTTCTGATGCTGTTATCAGCGCCGGAAGGTATCCTATAGCTGAGGTAACAATGAAACCGATACAATTACCAGATAAACTCTTGTTGAAAAACGTCAGGTTAGTCGATGCGGAGCAAAATATCGATCAGCCAGGGAGCCTTTTAATCGAATCTGGCGTCATCACCGCGCTAAACACCGATGCTGACGACGCAACGGTTTGGGACCTGGATGGCGCGGTCGTTTGTCCCGGCTTTGTCGATATGCATGTCCATCTGCGTGAACCTGGATTCGAAGATGCCGAAACGATCAAATCCGGACAAAAAGCCGCCGCGGCTGGCGGTTTTACAGCCGTTGCTTGTATGCCGAATACGAATCCAGCATTAGACCATGCAGGTATCGTCCGCTGGATTATTGAAGAAGCAGAGTCATTC
This sequence comes from bacterium, assembly GCA_018812585.1. Classification (GTDB taxonomy): domain Bacteria; phylum Electryoneota; class B3-LCP; order B3-LCP; family B3-LCP; genus JAHJDJ01. The sequence goes on along the minus strand of JAHJDJ010000354.1, from coordinate 1,419 downwards.
CCGATCACAGTTTATCCCATTGCGGCAATCACTAAAAATCGAGCCGGACTGGAGTTGACTGAAATGGTAGAGCTGCATAGAGCCGGCGCTTTAGCCTTCAGCGACGACGGTGGCTGTGTGGAAAACACCGAACTGATGCGCCGCGCTCTGGAATACAGTAAACTGACCGGTGCCCCTATCATCGATCATGCAGAAGATTTCAAGCTGACCGGTGCGGGATCCATGCATGAAAGCGCGGTTTCCACGAGACTCGGTCTCCCCGGTATCCCGCGCCTTTCAGAAGACATCATGACAGTGCGCGACGTAATGCTGGCAGAATACACTGGTGGGAAGCTGCACCTGGCGCATGTCTCTACGAAAGGAGCTTTGGAAGCGCTGGAAGATGCTCTAAAACGCGGTCTTCCCGTTACCGGCGAGGTTTCGCCTCATCACCTTCTTCTGACCGACAAAGCCGTGGAAAGCTTCGATACTTCGACAAAAATGAAACCACCACTGCGTGAAGAAGAGGATCGTTTAGCTCTAATCGAGGGAATGAAGCGGGGCGCGTTTGCGGCTATCGCCACGGATCATGCGCCGCATCCCTACGAAACCAAGGAAGTTCCTTTTGATGAGGCAGCCTTCGGAATCATCGGTCTGGAAACTGCCCTGGGTCTGATCTGGGATAGATTTGTCCGCACGAAAGTCATCTCCGCTGCAGATATGGTCAGGTTATTCAGCAATGGACCTCGACAAGTCTTAGGATTGCCTGAAGTCTCATTGACAGCAGGAACGCCCGTGGAACTGACCGTTTTCCATCCCGATGAAAAATGGGTAGTCAACGCCAAAGAGTTCTATACCAAATCCCGCAACACCCCCTTTAATGGGTGGGAATTGATCGGTCGTCCCTGGGGAATTTTAAAAGGGTCGATGTGGGCTGGAAGAGTCACACCATCTTTCAAATAGGTTCGTCATCAAAAGACATTTAGTCGTTGCCACTGCTGGGCATATCGATCATGGCAAAACGTCGCTGGTGCGCGCCTTGACAGGCATGGAAACCGATCGTCTGGTCGAAGAACGTCGGCGCGGCATCACCATTGAACTGGGATTTGCCTTTCTGGGTGATTCCATCACCATTATCGATGTGCCGGGACATGAACGCTTCGTGAAAACCATGGTTGCCGGCGTCAGCGCCGTGGATCTGGCGCTGCTGGTTATTGCCGCTGATGATGGCTTCATGCCGCAAACCCGGGAACATTTGGCTGTATTGCATCTTCTGCGAGTGCCGTATTTGATGATCGCTTTGACCAAAATTGATGGGCAGGATATCGATTGGCTGGATTTGATTGAAGAGGAAATTCGCGCAGACGTCCCTACTGATTATCTGGAGACACTGAAAATATTTCGCTGTGATTCGCTCTCTGGAGAAGGTATCCCGGAACT
>JAHJDJ010000353.1 GCA_018812585.1 bacterium | reverse complement strand
TGCTATTGCCGCTTCCCCCATGGGGGAAGCCTGGACTTCACAGTCACCCTTAACACTAACACTTTTTCCGTGTTAAAGCAACACTAAAATCACACCTTAGCTTTTTACCCGTTTTGGTCCAATAAGGTCTGACGGGGAACACTAGTTCTAGTAAAAGATACTCATTTGTTACATTGATACCCCATGCAGAGTATCGCGACTGAAGGGCACCATAAAGACCAAATTGGTGGGGTGTAATTTCGTACAATTCGGCGCTCTTCTTCCTAGTAGCTCTTTTAACGAGGTTATTGTAAGTCATTCTCATTGCTTCTTTAATGCCTTCACGATTATCGGCATTTCTCATCAATTTCCACCATCCCATGATAATACCCTCCAAATAAGAGCTTTTCCCGTCCCGTCAGCAGTTCCCTCCTGGCGGTGGTTGTCTGAACCTCTGAATCACGCTGATCCGCCGGAGGCGGACAAGATTCACTGAATGTCACTGACTAGATCACCGCACGGGTCAGCTTTTGACAGGTTTTTCAGTGGGCGTCAGTGGTTCAGATTCTGCTCGATCCCTTCCCCCACCCGATTAAAAGTCGGGCGCGCTCTCTAGATCCAAGTCAATAAATTGACTGACTCGATGACGCTAATTGACTTCAGTCAATTGGATGCCCTAATTGAGCACCGGAATTTCAATCCGGTGCTAAAACAGATTATTCTTCGTTGCGTCAGGTCCTTAGCCAAGCTGTGACCTGACGCTGCCGGGTGCCCTTACACCCCCGCCATCTTCGCCTTAAACACCACCGAAGCTGTAACCTCGATCAGCACTCCCCAAACCAAACCCGCGATCGTGAAGATCAAGAAAGCATTGGGGCCGGCCTCAGGCGTGACGATCAATGGCACCGACATAGGGAGCGTTCCCAGCACGCCGATCAGGCTTCCGTGCAGAGCCCAGTGCATCTTCCACGCAGAAATTCCAATCACAAATCCGATGAACGCGCGGTTGAGCACTACCGAGATGAACACCATCGTGCGCACATCTTCGGCAACCTTATCATTGCCGCCGTAGGCGCAGACCAATCCGGCGATCAATCCTCCGGCAAGGCAGATTAAAAAGCGTTTCTTGTCCATATTGATGCTCCTTTCCTGTTATTTCTTTTACTTAGCCATCTTCGCATCAGCCAGTACCTCAGTTGCTTCCAGATCCTGCTTCGCGCGAATTTCCAGCCGAAATCCTGTGCCTTCGCCATACTTCGGCGCGCTGTTAATGACTTCGAGAACATCTGACGGCAATGCATCCCTTCGCAAAGCGTTAAGCGCCTTATCGCCCATCACAAAACCGGTATAATAAAAACCGTCGGCGGGCGTCAGATAAAGAATCACGCGCTTCTTTTGGACCAGCTTACAGGACCAACCCCATTTCGCTCCAGAAAATTTCCAATCGATTGTGAGCGGAGCGAATTTTTCAGTGCAGTAAGCGGCGATGCCATCCCACAACGGTTTCGTCTCGCCCAGTGCAGATGTGAGATCGTCTTCGGTGGGTTGATGTTCTTTGTCGTCGAAGTAACTGAGCGCCATAATTTAGACTCCATTCTATTTTTCATAATAAATAGTGAACATTTGTATTGACTCTTAATAATATGACAATTATTTTTAACCTTCAATCGTTATTTCAGTTTTTTATTATGAAGGATCGTAAATATGAATAGCAATGAAATGGAGTCTGTTCAGGAGTTTAGAAAGAACGGATCATCCAGACAACTGCCGCAGAGGGGGAACTCTGCGAACCAGACAATTAAAAGCCTCGAGAATGCGCCGACAAGACAGGTCAGTAAACCGGACGTTGAACTACAGAAACTCTTTGAACAATATATCGAGATTAAATCCAAATTAAATGAACTTGAGGATCGGTTGGCGCTGCTGAAACCTCGCCTCACAGAGTTCATGACGGATAAAAAAACCTACGGGCATCAGGATTACTTCTTTACCAAGGGTGTCAGCCGGAGATGGCAATATTCTAATCAGGTCGAAAAGCTGGAAGAGCAACTGAAAGCGAAGCGCAAAGATGAAATCGACAATGGCATCGCCAAAGTGGTGACTGAAACGCACTTCGTGCGTGCAGCGCGGTCAGGAGCTGAAATCCGCAAACAGTACCCCCGGCATGGCAGCCTCTGGTCAAAGCAGGAAGAACATACCCTTCATTCAGAATATCAAAAAGGTGTTGAACCTGCCATCATCGCGCAGATGCTGCAGCGCCATCCCAGTGGTATCACAAAAAAACTGAAGGATATATTGCAGAGAATTGGTTAATTTATGTTTGTATCGGTACTCCAGAGAATAAAATCCTCGACTACTATAAAGTCCTCAACACCAGGCAGGGTTACGACCACCAAACGCTGCGTAGATAAATGCACGTCCAAACCAGGTAGATCAATCCCAGAACCGCTCCCAAAGGAAAAACAACAAACCATTCCAGGGTGATCTTCGGCTTTGCGAAGCGGAGACTCGTTATGGTAGTGACGCTGTTAATCCACAAGAACCAGAAACTGGACATAGCAGTCATGTTATAACCTGCCTTGATACCTGCGAATATTAAAATGATACCTGCAAGAGTGAACGGAATTGCGATGAAAATATCTGCAACGGCAAACCCGTAATAAAGCTTCTGATCATGCCAATCATCGAAGGTTCCGTCTGGATTAGGCATAGCTTTGCCGCGCAGGACATTCCATTGCCAGTACCAGAGGAACATGCAGATGATCCCCATCGCACTAATAACTGCGTAGAAGATGATCTTTCCTGTAAGTGGTATTTCCATTATTTTCCCCTCGGTTATCTGTCAAACAACCTGCGTACTTTGAACAAATACCAAGCCGCCCAAAGAGCGAAGAGAACTATGCAGCCAAGTATCAGATAAACTGACGGTGGAGTCGGCTGATATTTGATACCGGCTTGTTTATAGAAATATTGACTGGACAAGAATACGATTGGCCAGTATAAAGTAGTCCCCAGCGCCAGCCAGGAGGCTACCAAACCGAAATATTTCAGTTTCCAAAGTCCCAAGATTGCGATGAGAAAGAGCGGCATTTGCACGATTATATCAGCCAAACCGATACCACGATTGACCTCTACGATGGCTGGATCAATGGCATCCCGCAGGTCTTGAAGTCCCCAGCCAGCCACGGTGTCATAAGCGATGACAGCGCCTCCCTGGCCTACCGTCCAGAGTAGAGCGCTGAGCACGAAGAAAGCGATGATTACCTTAATTCCAATCGGTAGTGTTTTTGATTGCGACATGATAAGTCACCCCTCTATTTTTGTGACAAACTTCTGAATATGATCCCAAAACTCTTTCGCAGCATCATAATGAGGGCAATGCCCGATGCCTTCAAAGGCGCGCGCTGGAAGGTTGTTATCCCTGATGAATTGCAAAGTCTCGGGCGGCAGGCTTTCTGTACCGTAGCAGAAGAGCTTGGGCAGTTTCAGCTCGGCGAACTTCTGCCCTACTTCGCTCTGGAAGGGTTCATCCAATCGGGTCGCCCATTCGACGATGTCTTTCGCGCCCTGCAGAAACGCTTCCTTCCTGCAGAACTGTAACGATGCGAAATACTCCTTCCCCGAAGGGGCTCTGCCCCACTCCCAGGCTTTTTCTGAACGAAATGATTCCCACCAGTCATCGAACCATCCCTCATTAAAGGCCTGCACCGCTTTGCCGGAAAGGAAAAGATCGTACTGAGTCAGCGCGCCTTCCACGTTGACCACGCCCTTTATCCGTCCGGTGAAATCTTCATCAGCCAGCAGTGTCACCAGATCTCCCCCCATGGAATGACCGATCGTTAGCAGATCCTTGACATTGAAGAAATTAGAACACTCCAGTAAACGGCGTTTGTGTTCGGTGAACGTGTAACCATCGTCGACTTTTGCTTTTGAACTGCGGCCAAAACCGACTAAATCCAGCACAATGACGTTATATTTTTCCGCGACCGGTTGGCTGAAAACAGACTCCCAGGTCATACCTGAATCACCCAGACCGTGCACCAGCAGGAGCGTTAACCGATCCTCTGATATCTTATTATGCCGGATGGAGACGACTTCGGGTCCCATTTCCAGAAGAGTTTCCTGCATGATTCACCTTAATCGCTGAAATACTCACCCAATCTCTTGAGAGCTTCACCCCAGAAAACCTTCATCTCGTCTACAGCCTTACTGTCCGGCAGCTTTCCATGCAGGACACTGATCTGGCATTTATCTACGCGGCGAGGATAGAAATTCACCGAAATCGATTTCTGCCCGTCGATCCAGGTGACGCGCATCGATTTATGCGGCGTCGCTTTATGAACGATTATACTCTCAGACAGCCACTTCTTCCGCACAGCGTCATCCTGCCAGGCCTTGAAAGCCTGCTCCACAGATACTGGCAGCGTTTTAGAACAACTGATTTCATAGCCGCCTGATTTTTCATACAGCTCGCGCAGACCTCGCTCCCGTTCATACCCTACAGTCACCATCTGACTCCACCAGCCGTCGAGTTGGTATTTATCTACCAGAATCTTCACGATCCCTTTATGATCCAGATCTTTTGCACCTTCAGCATCCAGCACAGTGAACCATTCTGACCAGATTTTACCGGTCTTGGCCTCTACTGCATCATTTCCAACTCCAGTTACATAATCAGACATATTTCTTCCCCTTTGGCGAATAAAAAAAGGCGGGCACGAACCCGCCTTGCAATGCAATTTTCTAAGCAACCTTTCGGATGGCATCCAAAAGCTTG
>JAHJDJ010000352.1 GCA_018812585.1 bacterium | reverse complement strand
TTGTAGACTTTATATTGTCCCGGCATGTCGCGCGTCAGTCGAATCTGGTAGACTTTTTCTCGCAGGGGATCGTTTTCCTGGAAGTAGATGTTGTCGTAGTAGTGACCCTGCATGGGGGGGATGTAGCGTTCGTCGCCTTCATCCGCAAATAGCTCTTCCTGCAGGTAAGCGATCAGGAAGCCCTTCATGTAGGTCTTGACTTCCACGGCGTCGCCTGGATTCAGGCGGGGCAGTTCGTAGACTTTCATGCGAGCGCCCCAGTAGATCATACGTTGAGGCTGTGGATGGTCGTAAGGCTTGGAAACGTCAACGGTCTCAACATTGCCGCACTTGCGGTGAATCAGGATCTCCTGCGCTTCGAAGAAGTTCGAAGCCGGATCGTAATCCAGACGCAGAGCGGTCATCTGCTTTGCGCCGGACCAGGTCATTACCTTGGTCAGCCTATGACGAGTGACGTGGGAAAGACCCGTCGCTTCGACGTCCACGTAAGTGGAATCGAAGACGGTCGCCAGATCGGCATCTTTATAGATGCTGCAGTCATCACAGATTTCATCGATCAATGCGCGGTAGGGAGAATCCTGTGCCGTAGCGGCCAGCGCAATAACCAGGAGCAGCGTCATAGTTCCCAGCAACAGTTTTTTCATCGGTTCGACCCTGTTTAATGAGGATGATGTTATTTCTCGTTTAACCGAATAATTTAAGGAAAAGGGGGATTAAATGCAAGGGGAAAGTATTTAAAGAATCCAGAATCCAGGAGATAGGAGTTGTGAGGCAGAAGACAGGAGACAGAAAATAGAAGATAGGAGCCAAGGGTGAGGGTTATTGTCCCGATCCCTCGGGATGCCTCATCCATTTAGTATCAGGTCACATCCCGTTTGATCGGGACAAGACCTGACGCGAAATTTAATTGGATTTGAATGGTCCCTGACGAACCTAAAGTTTGCTCTTCACCCAACTTTCCAGACCACCCGTTACAATCAACTCCTGGGCAGCCGTACCGATCGGACTGATGGCATAGCTCTTCTCGGCCGTCGTCAGCGTTGAATTCCTGAAGTCGATTTTTACCGCCATCTCCGTCCGGACAGTCAGCTTATCTGTTCCGAATTTCGCCTTGAGGTCATCGACCAGGTCAGGGCAGGTCAGCGCTAAGAAACCGTTGTTCAAGGCATTGCGCAGGTAAGTCTGGCTGAAGGAACCGGCAATGACCAGTTGAATGCCGCGATATTTCAACGCGGTGGCAGCCTGTTCACGGGAACTGCCAGTGCCGAAGGTGTAAGCTCCGACCAGAATATCGTTCTCTTTGACGATTTGGCCGAAATCGGTGTCGTAATTTTCCATCACGACGGCGGCCTGCTGTGCGGGAGTGAAATCATCAATATAAGTGTATTTACCGGGGTAAATGCCGTCTGTATTCAAGTTGTCCTGATAGCAGAAGATCAGTTCTCCTTCTAATGCAGGCGGAAATCCGTCGATGATATCAATTTCGCTGGAAGCTATTGCTTTACGAGGATTAATCACGATTTCGCCCTGCGGAGCGCCCAGGTTTTCAGCGCCGGGATAGTCAAATTTACCTGCGATTGCTGATGCCGCGACGACTGCGGGTGACGCCAGGAAAGCTTCAGCTTCCCGTGATCCCATACGTCCTTTGAAATTGCGATTGGTAGCCGAGATGCCTACTTCTCCTTCCTGCAGTAATCCCGCGCCCAAACCGATACAGGCTCCACATCCCGGCGGTAAAGCGATGGCGCCTGCATCCAGCAGGGCTTGCCAATCGCCTTTAGCTTCGCTCTCGGCTTGCACTTCTGATGAGGCGGCGGCGATATAGAATTCTACTCCGTCCGCAACCTTTTTACCGCGCATGATTTTCGCAGCAGACGAAAGGTCATCGACGCGTGCATTGACGCAGGAAAGCAGGTAGGCTTTGTGAATTTTGACATTCCGCTGGCTCATTTCAACGACCGGCGTCATGACTTTGACACTGTTCGGGCCGGAAACGTAGGGCTGGACGCTGTCAAGATTGAAGGTTAAAACCCTCGCATAGCTTGCGCCTCCGTCGGCGGCAGGGCGGTCATTATCCAGTTCCAGAACTTTACTCATGGTGAAACGGGGATGCATGCCGTTGCCATCCGCATCAGAAGGGACACCTTGAAATCCGCGTTTGGCGATAAATTCAGCGCGAGCTTTATACCAGTCGATCAGCACGTCATCAATAGGAAAGACGCCGGCTAAAGCTCCCCATTCTGTGGTCATATTGGCGATGGTCAAGCGTTCGCTGACCGACAGCCCGGCAACGCCATCGCCCGTAAATTCAATAACATGGTTCAAAACTTCGTCCTGATTGAAGTGACCACAGAGGGCGAGGATGACGTCCTTTCCGGTCACGCCAGGGCGAAGTTTTCCCTGCAATTTCACTTTAGCGACGGGTGGAACCTGCCACCAGGTGCGGCCGGTTGCCCAGATGGCGGCGGCATCTGTACGCACAATGGGAGTGCCCAGACATCCGACGCCTCCGTACATGTTGGAATGGCTGTCCGAAGCGACCACCAGCGAACCCGGCCAGGCGTACCCCTCTTCCACCATGATC
>JAHJDJ010000351.1 GCA_018812585.1 bacterium | reverse complement strand
GCAGGTCGGCATGAGCCGTATCAATACCTGAATCCACGATACCGATTATGACATCGCGACTCCCCCGACAATAATCGTAAGCGGTTTCTGCGTTCACATGGCTTAACGCCCATTGATCCGGAAAGAAGGGATCGGAAGGTGTAAACAGGCAAGTATATATTTGGTAGGGTTCAGCCGTGATGACATAAGAATTCAACTGGTAAGAGTTGGCAACCTCACGCAGGTCTTTATCGGACGGGAATTCCACGATAAAATACCTGGAGATATCTCTGATGGCAGGATATGACGGCTTCTGAACACCGGGGATCAACTTTTCCATGCTGTAGACTTTGTATCTATGAGCGAGAGCATCCAAGCTGTACTCTCCAAGTTCAGCTATACCACCCGCGTGCGTGACTTGAATCGTTCCCAACGCTTCGCTGAATTCCACCACGATTCGACCCTTCCATTCCAGGTTCGATGTCATCAGGGGCATTCCGTAAGCGTCAATTCCAGTAAAAAGCGCAATTATCACCAAGATTGCGACAGAGTACTTGTTCTTTGAGTTCATAGTATCACTGCACTTAGAGTTTATTAAATGCGGTCAGGAGTTTCCCCCCTGACCGCCTATCTTCACTTCAAAAGCACCATCTTGCCGCTTGCAGTGAACTCGCCCGCCTCCAAGCGGTAAAAGTAGATGCCGGAGGATAGGTTTGAGCCATCGAAGGTGATGGCGTGGGTGCCGGGGATGTAATAGTGGCTGGTAGTTAGTGGCTGGTGGCTGGTAACATTGCGTCCGTTGATATCGAACACATCCAACCACACCTGTGCTGCCACCGGCAGATCAAAGGTGATCGTGGTGGTGGGATTGAAGGGATTGGGGGAGATCGATGAGAATTGAGGTTGTGACATTCCAGGATCTTGCCCTTGATGGCTACTTTCATGACTCATCCATCCATCAAGATCATATGCTGGTGTCAATCCTACTCCAAATTTTGTGAATTGAAAGCTGTCTTTGGTTATGATTGAATCAGGGTATACACCGGCATTACTAATGAATATATAGTCCCCAGAAGGTGCGTTAGCCGGAACAATCTGAACCAATTCGCGATAATAGGTGTTTAGTGGAAGCAATGAAAGCCCCGGGCGCAGCAGAATTGAGCTGTATAATGTCCCATCCGGGAAAATAACTTCGGTCCACAGATCGGCCATCACAGGGGTATAGCGTACATTCTCCAATTCTACCGCAAATGTGAATTCGCCTCCGTTCGCAGGAATCCATACCGGTGTGAAAAGCGGTGATAGTGTCAGGGAGTAGCCATAAGGATAACGTCCATAAGGATAGGTGGCATGAAAGCCCATATCCACAATACCAGTGTCCTGGATACCGTCTATTCTCGTAGTTCCTGAAATCATAAATGAACCGGGATCACCTGCATCGACGCAAGGGCTCTGTTCCGACTGCCCTGCCCAATACTGACTCAGATAGAAGTTCTCCCCTGGCGCAGCGGCACAGAAGAGCGGATCAGCATCGATAATACCGGTACCGTGCCATCCATATTGGACGTCCGAATAGTTTATGCTGACAGCGCTTTCAGAATCCAATTCAACTGGGGATTCGATATGTGGGCCGTTACCCCAAAAAATTGAATTGTATATAGTCGGCCAATAATTTGATTGATTTTTAACAAAAATCGCAGGGCCATACGAACTGTTATTGCCAAAAAATGTATTGTTATACAAGATGGAAGCATCGTAGCGTGAATAGATTGCGCCACCAAATGAACCTGCATTATGGATGAACAGATTATTGTAGATCGTGGAGTAACTCCCATAAAACCCGTACCCCGACCACAAACAAATTGCTCCACCTTTCCCGGCTCCATTATTTGCAAGGTTACCCATGAAGATATTGTCATGGATAACAGCTTCTCCCCCAGCTCCTATATTGATCGCTCCACCATTGAGATGGCATACAACGTTTTCCTTGAACAGGCAATGATATATGGTAGGGGAGCTGTCCATACTGATATATATAGCTCCAGCATACTGATACGCTCTGTTTTCAATGAAATGGCAATATTCAATAGTGCTTTGACAATTGAAATACAGGTAAAGCGCCCCACCGCGACCTAAATCACCTGCATCGTTGTGCGTAAAGAGGCAATGACTGATCAATGGAGAGCAGTTATCGATCCAGACAGCCCCTCGGCGCATTTCCACCTCAGGATCGTCGTGATATACATATTCGATTCTGCAATAGCTCAAACACGATCCTTCATAGGCGTAATCAAACCTGATACCGAACCACTTTGAATCTTCCGTTGGATAGGCTCGTGAGAATAAAATCGAATCTCCCAGAACACCTTCAGCGAACAGTCGCCCACCAACGATGAGGTGATAGCGTCCTGCAAACAAAACTTCAACTCCAGCAGAAATAGTTAAAGTATGGCTTTCCTGAACTTCAATGTCACCTCCATAAATCAGATAGGGACTGCCAACCGTTGTCCAGATTCCAGAAACCGGGCCTGGCGCCACATAGGTGGTATCAGCGTGAGCAGCATAGTTCAGCAAAACCAGCAGTGCAGTAGTAGAAAGAAGATAGCGAAACATAATGGCCTCCAAAACTTAATGAATGATTAAGAAAAGTCCGGTAAGATAATACAGATAATATAATAAAAATGAATGTCATTGTCAAGTTTAATTTTTTATCAGATAAAAAAAGCGGTCAATCTTGCGACTGACCGCTTTTCTTTTCTGGCGCTGCTTAAGCCATTCCACCATTCCAAAACGGTCACGGAGTGGTCCGTGACCGCCTAAGGAGTATCGAGATACTATTCCTCTTCTTTATCCGGTTCGCCCCTTTCCCATTTGGCGAGGAGGGCGGCGGCATCTTGCTTGATGGTGGCATCTTCAAGAATGCCGTGCACAGTTTCCTCAACCGCCAGCAGATCTTTCAGCATCTGCACGGCGCGTTCTTCCTGGTCACGTTTGTGCAGAGCTTCTGCCAGGTAGAGCTGCGTATAGAGGCTCCAGGGGGCGATGTCTATCGCCTTTTCCAGATACACAACTGCCTTCTTCTTGGATGGCCAGTTCAGGAGCAGCGGGATTTTCGGCGATTTGAAATGCAAGCGGCCTAAAATACGGTAACCTCCGGCATCGTAGAATTCCGGGTCCAGTTCGATGGTGGTTTCGCAGAGATCCCGGATTTTTCCGGCAGCCCCTTCCTTGGCGGCGTTCAGCTTGCCATAAACTTCCGCCCAGACTCCCCACAGTATGCCCAGATAAAGAGTATTTCCCGGATAATCCAGAAATTCATCGTGGTACTGATACCCGACTTCGATCCCGGCGCTGAAAATATCCTTCTTCTGTTTCTTCTCGTCGGTGGTGAATTTGCCCTTGAAGTAGTAGCAGCGCAATAGTTTCCAGAGCGCTTCCTCCTTCGCTTCACCGATTAACTGATCAACAGCGGATTGATACGCTTCGAGCGCTTTATCGATGTCTGCTGGGTCTGCCAAAAGGGTTTCCAGATCAGCGTTGCTATTGCGCAGTTCGTACAGACTGTCTGCTTGTACCAAGAGCTCCTCGGCGACTGCGCCGGATACCAGCAACGCGGTCAGAAGCACCACAAAAAACAGGTCTCGCATGACTCCTCCCCGGATTTGTGACTTTCTGGTAAAACGTAGCTGACGGTATTAAGTTTCCGCTGGTTTTACCTGAAGGAGTGTAAAAGGGCTTGACATAAGCCAATTCCATCCATATATTTGGTAAAATTGATTAACTAATCATGCTGCCATCGGATTCTGCCATAGGCACTTCTTGGGCGAGAGAACCCTGCCTACAATACTGTGAGCTGCCAGCCCTGCCCTAAAGGGCGTGGGCTACACACGGTACAAGCCTTCTGAAGAAGGCTGATTTGGTAGACTGCGTTTTATTAAATAAGGCATCAGGTCACATCCGGCTGCCGCCGGACAAGACCTGACGTAACTGGGAGATCGGTCACGCATTGGTGACTGCCGAGAGATCCATTTGGTAAATTCAAAAAACTTATCTACCCCATGAAACTCACCCGCTTTAAAGCGCCCAACACCTATCTGATCATCTTTTCGCTGATTGTTCTGGTAGCGATCTTCACCTGGTTTCTCCCCGGCGGCAAGTATCAGCGTGCCGAAATGGACGGCCGGGAGGTGCTGGTTCCCGGCTCCTTCGAGTACGTCGAATCCAATCCGCAGGGGATCGGCGCGATCCTGATGGCTCCCATCCGCGGCTTCATGGACGCGGCGCTGATCATCGGCTTTGTGCTGATTACCGGCGGGACTTTCGGCGTGTTGACGCGCACCAAAGCAGTCGATGCGGCGATTAAAGCGATCGCTAAGGCACACTCCCGTTCGAAAGTCGTCCGCCTGCTTTTAATCCCCATCTTGATGGTCATCTTTTCTCTGATGGGCGCTATTTTCGGCTTCAGCGAAGAGGTTATCCCTTTCATTCTGATTTTCGTCCCTCTGGCGCTGATACTGGGATACGATACCATCACCGGTATCGCCATTCCGTTTGTCGGGGCGGGCGCGGGATTCGCAGGAGCGTTCTTCAATCCGTTCACCGTCGGTATTGCGCAGGGGATCGCCGAGCTGCCGCTCTTTTCGGGACTGGAATACCGCATGGTCTGCTGGGTTATTATTACGGCCGTATGCACAGCATTCGTGATGGTTTATGCGGCGAAGATCAAGAAGAATCCTCAGAAGAGCGCGACTTACGATAAGGATCAGGTGAAACGCCAGAATCTGGAAATCACCGATATCGAGAACTTCGCGGGCATGTCCAGAAGACAGGTCACGGTGCTGGTGATCTTCGCTCTGTCGATTCTGGGTTTGATCGTCGGTGTATTGAAGTTTCATTGGTACATCGAAGAGATCGCAGCGCTCTTCATCGCTACGGGGATACTGGTGGGTCTGGCGGGAAAGCTGTCGCCCAACGAGATCGCCAATGCCTTCGACAATGGCGCGCGAGATCTGGTCGCCACAGCCATTATCATAGGTCTGGCGCGCGGCATCCTGATCGTGGCGCAGGATGGTCTGGTGATCGATACGATCCTCTTCAACCTGTCGAATATGATCAAGGAACTGCACCCCATCATGTCCGCGCAGGCGATGTTTATCGTACAGACCTTCATCAATTTCTTCGTGCCGTCGGGCAGCGGCCAGGCGGCTTTGACCATGCCGGTGATGGCGCCTTTAGCTGACCTGGTGGAAGTCCCCCGGCAGATTGCGGTGCTGGCTTACCAGTTCGGTGATGGCTTCAGCAATATGATCATCCCAACCTCGGCGGTCACGATGGGTATCCTGACCTTGGCGGACGTTCCCTGGGAAAAGTGGGCGCGCTGGATTCTGCCGTTGGAATTGATTCTGGTATTAGCCGGATTCGCCATGCTGATCCCGCCGTTTCTGTTTGGGTGGGGGTAGGGAACGTCCGGGAATGGTTAATTGTCTGAACCACGGATTACACGGATTACACGGATTGAAATGAACAATTAGTGTCAGGTTAAATTATGTCTGAATATTTCGCATTATCCCGTAAGCTATCAAAATTGCTGACTACTGTTATGAGCATCGCAGTGCTATTCGGAAACGGATTGTCCGCTGACTTCGATAATTCCCGGATACAGGTGACGCTCACTTCGGAAGGCAAGCTCTCGATTGCCACGTCGGGACTGAACGGATCGATGCAAATCGCCCGCACCTCGATTATAGCCGGTGAAACGGATTCAACCGTTTTCGATTACACCAAGGACGCCGGCGCTGTCATTGATGTAGAAAGCATTTCAGATCCCCTCCTGAGTGATTTTGAACTGCACGGGATGATCGATAACAGCTTCAGTTATCTGCCGCCGCAAGTGGTGGTGCGGCATAACATCTATGCCTGGGATGCCGTCCCCTGTTGTCTGTTGAAATACACCGTCATCAATCAGCAGGATACGCTGACGGCCAGGCTCGGACTGGAAATATTGCCGCAGGTAGGCGGGATGTTCGGTGATGAAACCGTCGAATGGATGGCCTTCGATGACGTTCTGGCAGTTTCAAAAGAGGAAGATTTTATCGGGTATAAAGCTCTGACGCAGGAGATCACTTCTGTCAGATCGTTTGAATATTACAGCGGTTATGCTGCTGCTGACAGCGACCTTTGGAACTGGCTCTGCTACGGCCAGTATGATCTGATGGTTCACGCCGGATCGCAAGGGGCGGTCAGTATTCCGGCTCTGGATTTGATCGATATATCGGCAGGAGATTCCACGGAGGTCTGGTTCGCAGTCGGTTTGGGCGGCAGTGAAACCGAAATGTTGACGGCGGTTGACCTGGCTGAAGAACAGTACATCCTGCTGGGCGTGAAAACAGAGCCACCAATAGAGGGGGTCACATCTTTTACGCTCCATCAAAACTATCCCAATCCCTTTAACGGCAATACCACCATCTGCTTCGATTTGATTACTGCATCCAGCGTAACCTTGAGCCTTTTCGATATTCACGGCCGCCATGTAGGGGCAGGCCTCAGTGCCTGCCCGCTGGGCGAACACGGAGGTTCGCCCCTACAACCCGGAACCCACACGATAACGTTATCGCTGCCCGACTTATCGTCAGGGACTTACTTCTACCGGCTGCAAGCGGGTGGCGAGCAGATCACTCGAACTCTACATTTGATCAAATGAACAACTATAAAGGACTGAATTAGTATGCTGCGTCAATTCAAAAAGCTCTTCACCCTGCCTGAAGAGGAGATCAAAAAAGCCGGTGTCATCGATCTGACGCTGGCGGTTTGTGTCATACTGTTGGAAACCGCTCAGGCGGACGATGTCGTCACCTCAGATGAACGCGAGCATCTGTTGACGACGCTGAAATCGCATTACAATCTGGATCGACAGGAAGCTGAAGATCTGCTCGAAGCGGCGGATCAGACCCGCCAGGAAAGCCTCGATCTCTGGTCGTTCACCAACCGCGTCAACGAATCGCACAGTGAAGAGGAACGGGGTCGGATCATGGAAGAGAT
>JAHJDJ010000350.1 GCA_018812585.1 bacterium | reverse complement strand
TTGATCAATGGTTCAGCAAAGTAAAAGCATACGAAACATTGCCAGATCATAGTGACCATCTACTAAGAATATTATGGACTCAGAGCGATGATATGCAAGCTTGGAACCAAATCCAAGGAGGAATTGGCGGGCGGGTGGCATGCTTCTGTCATACTTCAGTGGGACGAAGCATGTTTTCCAATGACCTGTCTCCTGTTTTCCTTCCTTTTCCCTTGCCTGGTGCCCCACCCCTTGCGGTGGGTTCCTTATTTTTCAGAACAACTGATCCCCGCAGATTACTCTGATTACGCTAATTTTTCTGCTGCTCCTAGCCACGGCGGCCCGCCCGATCTGTCCCCTGCGCCAGCCTATTGCGTCCCCGTACCATAGTCATCTGCTATGCGGCTGACAATAACCGGACAGCGGTTCTGATATAAAAAAACTGCCGAATCTAAGATCCGACAGTTTAATTTTCAGTCACAAGATGGAAAAATCGCATTCAACATGCGATCTTATCATTAAACGCCTTCCTGCACCTCGATGATATCATCTGCCATTCCGCCGTGAGCCTCCCGGTGCACCGCCGCAGCAGCTTCCTTGCTGGGAGCTTCACACAAACAGAAGATCGCCTGATCTTTTTCCGAGTACCAGTAATTGATGTGATTGACGCCGTGCTTACCTTGCACTGCCAGATCCTTGGCATGAGCTGCTTGCAAGCCCTCTTTGGTAATTCCAGCAGCGTTTCTGTGGATATCCATATATAGTGGCATGTCATACTCCTTAATTATACTGTATTATTATTGCGTCGATTATCAGCCATTAGAGGCTGGTTTCACTTTTTATATCTGCAATAGAATCAGAAGATTAAATTGCTGATAGAATAAGTACGCCTGGAGATTTAAATTAGTTTGAATGTGAAATTCAGACGATAAACCCGGCTGGACGAGCCAGCCGGGCCACCCGTTTTTCCCGGGACATGCTGCCTGCGGCAGCCCCTTCGGGGAACCTGTCCCGGCCACCCAATGCTCGCAATGACTACGCAATAGGGCAGTAAGTGTCACGGCGGGGCCATGACACCCCGGAGTAGCGGGTCAGCGCACCATAGGCACCGCCAACCGCCCGCCTCACGGGGTCAGGGGCGACCCCGACTACGGCCCTTTCATCTTCCTTCTCCCAATTTCTTGACGACGACGAATCTGTCACACACCCGAAATGTAAAATAATCGCGTTTTCAGCGCCGCTGTCCCTGTCCAGTCAACATTTCCCCCAATTTCCGCTTGCCATTTTCGTTATACTTTTGCATCTTAACGGATTAGTGCGGGTCGGCGTAAAACCGACCCCTACGCGGGTAAAGAATTATCGGAGGCAATATGCAGCATCATTTAGCAGATAGAGTGGCTTGGATTACCGGCGCGGCATCGGGGATCGGTGCGGCGACGGCGAAGCGTTTCGCGGCTGAAGGGGCGAAATTAGCGTTGACCGACATCAACCCGGAAGCCTTAGACGCCATTGCCGCGGAAATCGGCGGCGACGTCTTCACCATGACCGGCGACGTCAGCAAAAAGGACGACACGGTGGCAGCCGGAAGAGCCATCGAGGAGCATTTCGGCAAGATCGACGTGCTCATCTGCAATGCCGGCATCAACCGCGATACATTCGCCATGAAGATGTCGGAAGATAAGTGGGACCTGGTGCTGAACATCAACCTGAAAGGGACGTTCTTGTGCTGTCAGGCGGCGTTTCCGGCGATGATGCGCAATAAATTCGGGCGCATCGTGACGACCGCTTCAGTGGGAGCGTTAGGCAATCCCGGGCAGGCGAATTACTCGGCGTCCAAAGCGGGCGTGATCGGCTTGACGAAGACTTTGGCGATTGAATGGGCGCGCTATAACATCACCGCGAATTGCGTGGCTCCGGGCGCTACGATGACTCCCATGTTGGCAGGAGTGCCGGATAAGGTCAAGGACGAGATGCTCAAGGGGATCCCGTTGGGGCGTTTCGGGACGCCGGAAGATATCGCTGCGGCGCACCTCTTCTTCTGTTCGCCGGATGCAGGATATGTATCGGGTCAGGTGCTCTTCATCGATGGGGGGATGACGACGGGGGCGTGATCAGTGATTAGTGATCAGTGGTTAGTGGCTAGTGGTTGGCGGGCGCATGATCGTGCGCCTTCTTTTGTCGATACGTAAAAATTCGCTTGATATCGCCGAAAATTATGTTATAGTGTAGTACCACCGCATTTCATAGTCGGGGTCGCCCCCAACCCCGACAGAAGACCTGACGCAACGGAGAGTGAGAAAATATCGCAGGTGTAAAAAAATACGCTTGACTTTGCCGAATAATCTATTATATTGTGACATACCATTTATTGGGAGACGAAAATGCGTTATATCTTCTATTCAACTCTGCTATGCTGCCTGCTTGCTTTACCCGCCCTGACCGATACCCTCCTCGATGACTTTCAGATGAACTCTAATTTTCCCGGGCAACCCGCCCAACTAGATCCATTTGTGATTGCTGATACGCTGAACCAGGTGATCTACCTGACTTGGGTAAGTGAGCAACTCGACGCTGATTTTATAACCTTTCAGCGTCTGGACTACAATCTTCAACCCCTTGGAGATCTCCTCTATCTGCAGACGCAGAGCGATGATCTGAGAAATCCCGTTCTGGCAAAATCGGGAGATATCATTGGTCTAAGCTGGCGTCATGGCGAACAATTGTATTTTGTTGTACTCGACGAGAATGGATCGCCTCTTTCGCAAATCGTTGAATTGAATGATGCTTCAATCAGCAATGCACTCGACATGCTGAGTCTCTGCAAACTGGATAGCGGCTTTTTAGTTGTCTGGTACGACGAACGCGGGGATGGGAACATCTGGGCGCAAAAGGTTGGTTACGATGGTACTTTGATGGATGATAATTTTCCCATACGCCCCGACAGCTCAGGCACTTTGTTGGGAATCGAGGCGCAGAATTATCCCGATAGCAGAATTCTCGTATCGTGGGTTGCAGATACGACATATTCCAGAGGCAGATGGTTGGATGATGAAGGCACTATCATCGGTGAATTATATGATCTTTCACTGCCACACACGTCAAAGCCGTTAGCCAAGTCTATCGTGAGGTTAAATCAACAAGGCGCTGGTATTCTCTATCAGTATGAACGGGGATACTGGCAAGATTCTGTACGAGTCACCTATTTAGACGAGAATGCAATACCGATCAGTCACCCTGAATTAATTTCATGTTGGTACCATTGGACAGGTCCTCCCTTCACCAGCAGTACGACATTTCATTTCCCCGGGTTGATTTATCTTGGAGATCAGGAATATATTACTGGATATTATTATTCTCACATGGATGATTATATGGGATCCCCACCTTCGTATAAATATGAAAACCACTTATATTCAACTATTCTAGACAGCTCCGCAATCATCGATTTGAGTATTCACAATAGTGACGTTCAACTCTGCCGGTTGGGAGATGACAAGCTAATTTACCTCATGGGATATAATCCACCGACCCTGCAGGTCTTTCAGATGTCAACGCTGCAAGAGTTGACGGATGTCATCACCTTGCCAGAACCCGGATTTTATGCTGCAACCGATAAACCCGATATAGTGGTACACGAAAATGGCGATTTCAGATGCGCGTTTATCAATCATCTGACTCCTGAACCACATGCCTACACAAAGTACTTCTACGCTTCTGGAATACCTGTGGCACCGGATACGGTAGCATCCATAGATATTGATAACGAACCTGGGAAAGCCACTGTGGCGTCTATAGAAGGAGGATCTGAAAATCAATGCTGCATTGCCTGGACTTCATGGGGACAAGATGCTTTAACAGCCACTTCTTACAGTGGATCAATCTGGAGCCAGACTGTCGAACGGCTCGTTATGGTTGGATGGGAGGAAAATCTCTCCACACATTTTGCAATCGATGCGGATATAAATAATGACATCGAAGCGATTGTTGAAATTGAAGTTGAAGAATCAGGCACCTTTCTTTCCTTAAGAGCTTTTGAAGATTTCTTCTCGTCGTTAGGTTCAATAACTCTCCCATTAGATAATTATGAACCTGACTATTTTGATGTCGCAGTTCGAGATAACGGAACATTTGCGTATGTTATTGCTGATGATTCCCTCATTGTTCAAGCGGGTGACAACTACTTGAACTTGTCCTCAGACCCAATCCGAATAGCACCGGAAGTTCCGTTTGTCTGGACCGCAGATGCATTGATTGAAACGTCTCCTTCAGGTTACTGGATTACCTGGCGAGGTCGCGTGGATGATACTCAACACCGTTATCTGCAACGTCTTGGCCAGGATGGTAATCCTGTGGGTCAATGGATGGTTATAGATTCGACAGATGCAGATCCTACCGGTAAACCCGACCTCGCCGTCTCCTCCTCCGGCAACTTCGCCGTCTGCTGGCAGGATGCGCGGTTCGATGAAGGCGACATCTTCTGCCGCCAGTTCAATCCGGATGGATCGTTTTACGGCCGGGAATACCGCGTCAATTCCGATCCGGTGGGACCATTGCAGAAGGAACCTGCGGTGGCCTTCGGGCCCAACGATCAGCTCTATTTCACCTGGACGGACTACCGCAATGAAGGCAATCAGGGCGACATCTACTGCAAGGTCATCGAATGGATCGATGCTACGGCTGTTGAACCGGAAACGGAGCCAGTCCCTCTGACTTTCGCTCTGCATCCTCCCTACCCCAATCCCTTTAACCCGACAACGACGCTGACGTTTACGCTGCCAGTGGCGGCGGAAGTTGACTTGACGGTTTATAATGTGCATGGGCAAAACGTCGTAGGGGCGAGGCATCCCGACGGATCGGGACAAGTTGCTGCGCCCTCGTCGGGGTCAGGGGCGACCCCGACTACGGGATATTACTCCCCAGGCACCCACACCATCCAATTCGACGGATCGAATTTGGCTTCTGGGATTTATTTCGTGCGGTTGCAGGCGGGGGATTATTCAGCGATGCAGAAGCTGGTGTTGTTGAAGTAGCATACGTCACTCTTATCGCAAGATGCTGCGTTATCTTGCGCGGTAAATGATTATTTATCGTTTAGGCAAACTTCTTGTTCGCCTGTAACGATAGCGCCCCCTTTTACCCTCTCTTGGATACTCCCCCTAATAAAACAGGCGGCCTGGCGGCCGCCTTTACTCTTGGCGTCAAAATAGCATAACAAACCTGTTTCGTTGGTAACTCCTTGTGGATTTATCCAGGGTCATATGGAAGTCGTTTCACCGTGCAATGAAGCGATAAAAAATCTTAGGCTTCCCGGAATGGAATCATCTCTACCAGGACATTCCCGCCATTCATCACTGTAAACACTTCAGCCTGATTGTCCCGAATCTCATAGATCGTCTTCAGTTTGTCTGAATTGACCCGGTACGTGCCACCAATCTGACTGATCACATCTGACAGTTTCGTCCCTTCTAGAAATCCGTAGAGCTTGTTCTGTCTGGATTTGATGATAGCAAACTCCAAGGGTGCCTCCTTTCAAATGTTGGTCTTGATACCTTAGCCATTTTACTCTATTTTAGTCATACTCTTTCGCTACGGAATTCGCCTTAATCTGATCCCAGAGCGTGCCGAACATACGTGAGGCAACTTCCATCAAATTCAAATTTCGGTTAAAGACATACAGAGTATAAAGACCTTCTAGTTGGGAGGCGATATTGATCGCGGTCATTTTCGGGTCCAGATCAGCTTTCAACTCACCCGATTTCACGCCGTTGCTCAATACCATCTCATAGGCGCGTATCAGGTCAGAATAAGCAACCCGGACTTTCTCCTTTAACTGATAGGACTGACTAATTCCTTCCAGCACCAGAAGTGAATACAGATCTTCACCGATACGCTCGTTGATATAAAGATCAGAGGATGTGCTGACGCGGCCTACAGAATGCTTGAAAATGCGCTGTAATTGCTCGTGCGCGGTCGCATTATTGGCCACGATTTCGTCAATAATCTTATAAATGTCTTCCTTCAGCCACCAGTCGAAGATAAGCTCCAACAACTCTTGTTTCGACTTGAAGTGGTGATAGAAAGCCCCCTTCGAAACTCCCGCTTTATGCACAATATCATTGACCGATACTGTACTGTAGCCATTCCTTAAGAATAACCCCAAAGCGGTCATTACCAGATGTTCCTTGCCACGCAGCATAGCTAAACCGCAGATAATATTATAGATACCGACCGGTCGGTAGGTTCTAATATACTCATATTTTTATTAAAAGTCAAGCATTATTTTTCGATTTGCAAAAAAAATCGAAATCAAGCGCTTATCATAATTATTATCAGTTTCTTAAGAACAGTAAGACACTATTTCAAGGTTAAAGTAACCAACGATCTTTCGTAATAGCAATGGTTATACTTTTCCATACAAACCAACCGGTCGGTATGTTATGAGTGATAGTTCTCTATCAGATTACATGGTTTGCGCGGAGTTGACCTGAAATCAATCAATACGATCATCAATACCGCGATTAACAGGAATGTTATTAAGGCTGGGGTCTACTTGGAACCAGCTTACTTGCATCAATAACTAAGGAATTCATCCAAATTTTAATTCGATCATAATACCGACCAGTCGGTCGGTCAATAAACTGACAATTCACGCTGACTGCTGGTAACTTAGAAAGATTTTAAGGGACAAGTTGTGATTGAACTCACACAAATGAGTTTTTACCCCCTCCAGAGGTAGTGTTTACTCAATCATGATGGTTTTAATTAGATCGTGAACGCAGGCCGGTTTGGAAGGACGGATAGCTGAATCAGGGACAAGCAGGGCAGTTAACCCAAAAAACCGACCGGTTGGTCGGGTGTAATATAGCACATGATATATGGTAAGTCAAGGATTATTTTAAAACTTTGACCATTGATGATGTGGCGGAGATCACTTAGACCTCAATCAGGTCAATCTGATCTCTTTTTACGACGCCTATACCGGATTCAGCAGCATACCTTAAATGCGCCACCTGATCCCCCTGTGACTTCCGACCTCCCCAGGCGGCCAGTTCAACACCGATAGCATCGACAGCCACCGGATCGAAACCGGCCAGGTATCGGCCCGTTTCTTCCACCTGACCGGGACCGGTGGGGCCGTTGGTCAGTAGAGAATAGCGGGCGTCCAGGAACGTCAAATGAGGCTTTATTGCCAGCGCAATGTCGGCAATGGCCTGGTGCAGGTCCATCTGTTCGTGGCAGGGCACTCTATCCCAGATCAATCCCATCAGGTTTTTCAATCCAAGGCTGACTGTGGTCACTGCGTGATGCTTGGCGGTGGGTAGATTGATGAAACAGTCAACTTTATCGAGTATTTTGGCCGTTTCTGTTTCCTTTAGAGCAATCGCTCCTGTAATAGTTGTGGGATGAAAATACCTCCGCTCTGAAATCATCAGCATTTGTACTTTATCACGCGTCTCGCAGACGGCGCCAATCCCGCTCTTTTTCAGATTTCGATCAGGAGAGGTTCCCACGGGATGATCAGCGACGATCACACGCTTAGCTCCAGCCTGCACACATAGATCCAGGATGGCAGCCAGAAAATCGGGGTCAGTGGTCACACCCCAACTGGGCGGCGCGGCGAAGGCGATGTTCGGCTTGACGAGAACCACACCATCAGCTGGAATGATGGATTCCAAGCCGCCGACAGCATCTATCAATCTCTGCGCGGCGCTGACCGGGTCACCGTCACTGATCCAGACTTTAGCGCGCGTGGCATTTACTTCTTCAGCGGAAGCGAGCCCTGAAAGCTTCGGTAGGAATAAACTCCCGGTTGCGACGGCGCCGGTTTTTAGAAAATCTCGTCTGCGCATTTAATTGATTTCGTTGATGATGGCAGTGACAAACTGCTGAGCAGTGACCTGAGCGATCGTGTCATCATTTCCTTTTTCAACCTGCACGCGGATGTAAAAGCGGTCCGCGCGGGCGTGGATCATAACATGGAAAGGCAGCGTTTCGTCGATCATGGCCTCATCGACGACCTCCCAGGGAGTCAGGCTGTTTGGGACGACCTGCTCTTCGTCGAAGAGCTCCGCCGCGTTGGACTGGCTGCCGTGATCTCCGATGTAGATTTCCGCTTCGACAGCAAATCCAATGATCCCGTCGTAAACCTGAAAGACGCCTTCAACAAAGCCATGCTGAATATACAGTTCGGAATAGCCGTTAATCAGGGCGTACAGCGAGGCCTGGTCATCGGCTTCACCATAATCGCCGGTGTCAGTGCCCTTTTCCCAGCCGGAAATTTCATTTGAAGCAGGAAGGAGATCGGCGGGTCGCAACGTGCCGCCGTTAGGATTATTGCTGTTCTCTTCTGTACAGCCAGAAAACAGGAGAACCGCTGAAACCAATAATACGCTGGCTTTCAGCGATATTAAATGCTTTTGGGTCATTCCGGTTATTACCTTAGTTATCTTAACAGAGTGATCATTCTTGAATGCGTCTGTTTACGTGCCGTTAGCTTGACGATGTATTTACCTGAAGCGGCGGGGCGGCCGTTCTGATCCATACCAGACCAGGTTACCGTGTGGTGGCCAATACCCAACGTTCCCTGGTGGATGGTCTTGATTCTGCGGCCTTTTACATCGTAAATGCCGACATCGACCGGCGTGAAGCGGTCCAGCTCGATGGGGATGGTGGTGCCTGAATTGAATGGCTCCGGGTAGTTCTTCAGCAGCGCCATAGCGACTGGATTTTTAATGCCGCCAGCGGTACCAACTGCCATCGACGGATCGAAAATTTCCACCAGCTCGATATCTTCCAGAGCGCTGTTGCCCAAACTGTAGGGCGGCTGCGAAGCGGTATCTATATGCAACGCCATATTGATCGTATTACAACCCTGATCATCCAGAATCTGACGAATGATGGCATCGGCCGCAACTGTGTCCTGAGAAAAAATCAGACCGTTATAGACAAACTGTGGAACACCTACCGGGCCCCCCGTACTGATACCCATCAGGGCGTCACACATACAAAACGGCTGCTTGTTTCCATAAGTATCGAAGATCGCTTTATTCAGAGCGGGAATGAAGATGTTACCATAACCGCCGTGCAGCGCCCCGGGATTATTGATCGTCCCGTACTGGTTTTTCAGGGTATCCGTGATACCGGTGATGGTATGATTTTTCAGCACGGTATTGTTGATATGATAATCACCGTAGTCCGTATAGATCTTACTGACGCGCTGGTTGGAACCATTGACACTGATCAGCTCGGTGTTATACCCGATCCCGGCGTGGGTCGTGCCGAAGCAGCGGATGCCGGACGTGGATGAATTGATAATATAGTCAGAACCGGACAGGTCATAATCGTTCCTGTCCCAGATAAGAATCTGATTTAACGGAAAATTTCCGCCCCCCACCGGCACGGCTGCCAGACTTTCACCCACAACTTGTGAAACTTCAGGGTGCGTAGGCAGCGAATGGTTCAGGCAGTTGATCTTGATCCCTACTTCCATGTCAACCGCGAGATCGGGAATCAAAGTCAGCCAGGCCTCCTCGGGAGATGCGGCATCCGTTAGAGCCTGCAATCCGGCATTCAGCATAATGCGCACGATATCCGGTTGAATCGTCGATCCGATAGTTGCTGCTTGATCTGTGACCACTACGACGCGGCTGGTTTCATTGACCGCAGCGATAGCTGGATTGATCCGCAGTAATGGCCTCGCGGCGATTCCAGCGGAAGCCGCCGCGCTCAGCCGCAAAAAATCGCGGCGGCTGAATTCACTTAAATGTGGTGATAAAGGTCTCTTCCGGTAGTCTTTCTTGTTCATATTTCACTTTCTGGAAATATGAGAATCTGCCCTGTAAATATAACGAGTAAAACCCACAAAAGGTTGACTCCTTCATTTACTTGATCAGCACAGTTTTTTTCGTTTTAACAGTCGAAGTTGATTCGAACACCACAATGTAAACACCCGACGCAGCATGCACCGCGTCCCATGTATGATACGAGGATCCGGCCTTAAAATATCCCTTAAAGAGTGTTCCCACGACACGACCCTGCGTGTCATACACCTTCAAACTGCCAAATTCACGCTGTGGGAGTAGCAATTCGATCCGGGTCTGAGCGTTAAAGGGCGTCGGATAGGGTGTCTTCAGCGTTATCTCTGTGGGAAGTTGTACTTCGGGTGATGGATTCACGGCCAGCGGAACATCCGAACGAATGAAACGATACCCTCCAGCCTGAATAGTGTCGGCAGACTGAATGTATGCAGGATTCGGACTTAAGGTATCATCATACGCGATGGTTGGCAGATCTCCGTTGAAGTTAAAGGTAACTGTCAGAGTATCATTGGTGCCATTCCACGATGCCGACCCGATCTCCCCTGACCCGGATAGCCAGGAATGTCCTGATGAAAGCGGCAGGATTTCATCGATATTGGAAGCATTGATTTCCACAGGTATTAAGGGATCGGAGAACGTTACTCTGGCAGTATCGTCAGGATCAATTTCTGCTTCTAAATTGACTCCATCATAGATAACCGATGAGGTGATGTAAACCAGTTCTCGGTAGGCTTGTGTTGCGACCCAGGCAGGATCGGTGAGACTGCCGTCATGCCCATTGCCGGAGGCGTCCAGGAAATCACTGCCGCTGCCTTCATCGAAATGCCAGCAAGCGACCGTGTTTTCATCGATGGTGAAAAGATCGCGGTCAATGATATGATTGTCTTCAGCCACCGCGAAGTCTGCAGTAACTTGTAGAGCCTCGTCGGGTTCGTTTTCTTTATTACAGGTAATTTTGACGTAATATTGATCCCGGTGGAAATCTATAACCCAATCCCACAGCAGGAAGGTATCCAGCCGCGCTTCATCACCGATGCTGTCAATCTCTTCATAGAAAAACGGCATGATGGCAGGTTCGTGGAAAAGGGCTTCTGCGTCTTCCGGCGTTCCTTGATCGGTCATCCAGAGATTTAAGGTAACGTCTACTCCACCGATCTGCCCGTAGTAGTACTGCCTGACAGCATACTGAAAGTTATTTTCCAGATAAGGTGGCGCTGCACCATTGATCAGCATATAGAGGCTGGTCGCATCCCAGGCTTCAGAAAAATCGCCGGGGCCGGTGCCCAATTCCCAGCCGGTTATTTCCTGATCGCCGACTCGGAGGTCGGGCAGAAAAGCTGTGAATGGATCGAAATCATCTGCATAACGAACCATACTGGATGATCGCGTCTGGTCGATCAGCCCGTCAAATTGGAGATTGGCGACTTCACTGAAATAAATGGGCCCGGATGTTTGCGGAGATGATACGATGGGAGTGACGGTACAATTCAGGGTACCGTTCAAGTACAGAGCGAACTCCGATCCGTCAAAACAGATGCCAATATGGGACCACGCTCCCAGAGCCAACGGATAATCAGCCCAGAGAGACTGGAAAAGACCTCCATTGTTAATAATAGTGGCAACGGAAAACCCATTTTCAACCACGAGGTTATACGATTCTGAACCTAACCCTGAGGCAAGAATCCACTGTACCTCATCCTCATCATCAACCTGGTACACCCAGCATTCACTGGTCCATTCCGGGCCGGGGATCAGGCTGGGATCTGAGGGTACTTCTCCATAACAGCCTGCGGCTGCGTCAACCGCATAACGATCTTGCGCTGTCGCGAGACCACTCAGCAGTAATAACAAAACCAGCCCGATGAGAGCTGGATTTTGTAAAACATGAAATCTCTTCATATCAACCACAGTTTTATTACCAGGTTTTCTGAATGCGATAGAAACTTTTTTGACTATTTCCGATAATCCGAGCATCTACGAAGTAGGGGAACCGCGTCACGCCGATTTCTTCGGCAGTTGCAAAAGTCGGGTCGACGGAACGAAGCACTTTATAGTATCCCGTATAATTTTCTCCGGTCTCCCAGGAGAGCTTCACGTGCCGTTCTTCAGGAAGCACTCGCAATCCTTCAACCGCTACGGATGGATTTTCAATATCAATGCGATGAATTTCTTCCAGGTCGTTCGTTCCAAGGTTATACGGCCCCTGTGCAGCGGTGTCAACATGGGTGGCTAATCCGGTCGTCGTGCAGCCATACTCCTCTAAGATCTGCCTGCCGATGGTATCGACTGCGACTCTATCGAAGCTCATCAGCACGCCGTGATATTCCATATTCGGAGGTCCCATTGGCCCGCCGGTGTAACATCCGAAAATAGAATCAACGATGAAGAGGGCTTCCACCACGTCCAGCTCATCCCGGATGGCGGTATTAACAGACGGAATGCCGGGATCGCAATAGTTATCATGCAGGTTCCAGGGTTGATCGATACAACCATAATTATTCTTCAAAGCCATAGTCAATCCACAGCCGCCGGCATTTTTCATGACCGCAAAGTCGATGTGGTAATCGATGTAATCCGTTAAAATACGCGAAGGGTGCTGAGTGGTTCCGTTACAGTTCAGTGAAACCGAGCTGTTGTATCCAACCTGATCGGTGCCGAAACAGCGCACGCCTTCCGCGCCGCTATTGATCGTGTACCCTGTCCCTGATAACTCTGAGTTAGCGCGATCCCAGATGATGATATTGTTGGGTGAAAACGGAGTCCCA
This sequence comes from bacterium, assembly GCA_018812585.1. Classification (GTDB taxonomy): domain Bacteria; phylum Electryoneota; class B3-LCP; order B3-LCP; family B3-LCP; genus JAHJDJ01. Next base: position 3,798 of record JAHJDJ010000350.1, on the reverse strand, counting down.
CTGAAATCCATCTGCAAAAGGCTATTAATCAGAGCGTCAACCACTTCAGGATGCGTCGGCAAGTAGGGGTTGATGCAATTAACTTTGATGCCGATGACTGAATCGGAATTGATTCCGGGGAACATCGATTTACAGGCTGATCCGTGGTCGAAGATACCAGTCAATTGCCGGATCGCTTCATCCATCACCACTTGTACGTAATCAGTAATGATGGTCGATCCCTGCGCGGTGCCTTCATCGCGCGCCACGATTACCTTGATCTGATCAGTCTGACCAGGCTGCGCGTGAGCCTGGCGCGTGATAATTGAAAACGGCCCAAATAGCGCCGGGGACGCTGCCGCAGCAGTTGCCGCGAGTGATGCGGTTTTGATAAAATCCCGACGGTTTAAAGTTTTAACGATTTTCTCCTGATTCCCTTTTCGCATTTTCATTTACAACCATCCGTTTCCGAGTTCCATCCGTCACTATACATCAGCATATCATCAGAGCGAATTCATCGGTGCAGTCAGTCATTCTTGTCTATCGGTATAGCGTTGTCACATGATGTCAGTTTTATCTTCTTGGGGATAAGTGTCTTTTTATCCCCAGCTCTTTACAATTCTATAAAAATACTTTGTCTGCTCAGACAAGGCATTTAAATCAACATAGCTCGCTTCGCTGACGATTGCAATTTCCTCATAGGTCTCAAATGTGGGATCCAAGCTGCGGAGGACTTTGCATTGGCCTGTATATTCTGGACTGCTCCAGCTCAGTTCAACGTCAGGATAGGCTTCGTTGATCGCCAGCGTTTCAATTGGAATGGACGGATCATCCACTTCGATCCGGTTAATGATCGCTAAATTGGCAGTGCCTAAATTGTACGGCGGCTCGGCGGCAGTATCCACGTGATGCGAAATACCCAGTGTCGTACATCCAGCGTCTGCCAGAATATCCCGGCAGACCGCATCGACCGCCACACGATCTTCACCTAAGATGAATCCGTCATAGGTCAGATTCGGTGATCCCCCCGGTCCACCATAATAACATCCGAAAATGCCATCGACAATGAACAGAGTCTCCGCAATCGGCAGAACGTCACGGATCTGCTGGTTCAGTGATGGAATTGCCGGATCACAGTAATTGCTGTGCAAAGACCACGGGTACTGAATCGATCCATAGTGGTTCTTCATCGTAAAGGTCACACCCCCGAAGCTGTGATTTTTCAGGACAGCAAAGCTGACCAGGTAATCACAATAATCTGTGATGATGCTCGATGGATGCTGATTCGAACCGTTGCAGTTCAAGTAGATATTGCTGTAACCGACTTCGTTGGTGCCAAAGATCCGTACTCCGGTTGAGCCGGTATTCAATGTGTAATCAGCGCTGGTAAGCTCCCAGTTCGTCCGATCCCAGACGATGATATTATTCGCCGCAAAATAATTACCGCCAAACTGCATCTGCTGCAGCCCGTTTGTCAAAGCTTCAACGGCCAGAGGATGCGTGGACAGCGAGTTGTTGATGCAGTTGACCTTAATCCCGATGACACTGCTTTCAGTAATACCGGGAAAAACCGATTGATAGGCTGTGCTAAGATCGGAATAACCCGTATAGCGGCGAATCGCCTCATCCATCATGACCTGGGCGATTTCGGCGTCGATCTGCGATCCCACGTGCGCCGCGGCATCTCTGACGATCACCACACGCGGATCGTCGAAATCAGCTCGGCTGGCTTTTGGTGTAATGATTGAACTACCCCAGGGGAGGCTTAAAGCCGCGGCCGCCGCTGAAGCATTTTTAAGAAACTGCCTCCGGTCCATACGAGTCGATTTCCGCTTGTTGATTTCCGCTGATAATGGTAAATTCCAAATTGCCGGAATTACCGCTCTTAATGATAACCATAAAGTTACGAAAATTTGTGCGCTGAATCAAGTAAAAAGTTTTTTTGAGTGATTTTTTTTAAAAAGTCTAAAAACGGGCATTCAACCTGATTTCCAGTGACCAGATAAAATCAGAAGTCCCCGCAGTAATCGACCGTTCGTAATCACCATCAAAGCGCAGCCGGCTGGTTAATCCCTTCCACATCGACCAGTCAAAGCGACAGTATCCACTCACAAGCAGAGATTTTTCTTCCATTGGCAGGGTTAGATTCGTGTAAGTCCCGGATAAATCCACCCGGAAAATTCCGTCCCCTGAATGCCAGGGCATGGCAAATCGCTGATCCAGGTAGACTCCGGGGGTGATAGAATAGGATCGCAGGTTGGGTTCATCGATAAAGCTGCCATAAAGCTGAGATCTGGTGTAGGTTTTCGTCGACCAGCGGCGGTACCACTCAATACCGGGACGATGATCATATAAATCGCTTCCTGACTCTAATTCCCGATTCAGTGTGTAGCGCCAGTAAAACTGATCTTCAGCCCGAGGCTTCCATTCAACACGGGTGGAAAACAACTGCTCCGTCGGTTTGCTGTCGGACCGAAGTTCCGTCACTGACTGATAAATTATCCAGTTATAATGCGGCGTCCAGGAAACCTGCGCCGCATCAGAATCATAACGATAACTGCGCACGTTGGCAGCATAATCCTGCCAACTGCTACCCAAATCCCAGAAACTGACATCGTTGTCAATGTTCAGCAGTGAATCTTCCGCATTCCGCACCAGGTTCAGCCGCAGGGAGAACGAATTAAACAACGCTAAATAAGTCCCCGGTACGATATCGATCTGCGCCACGCCCTGCCGTTCAAAACCGACATTCCTCGTGGAGGCGCTGTCGTTGAACCCGGATTGTCGGTAAGATGCTTCCCCATCCAGGTAGGTTGTCATTCCGGGGATCAGGCTGCGAGTATATAACGTCGCTTGAGGCGCAAACACCCGGCTTTCGGGCAGGTATTCGCCCTTTGCAACAGCCCGTTCACTTTCCGACCAGCGGAATTCCGGCAGAAAATTGACCTTGGCATTCGGGATGATCGACCACCGTGTCAGCAGAGATTTCGTGCGAAGTTTCGTAGTCTCGAAGGCGGTGTTCTCCAATGAATCCAGCTCGACTTCGCTGAACTTAGCCAGAACATACAAACGGCTGCTGCGGATTTTCAGCGCATCTAAAAGCTGTTGCCCGAATGCTGTTTCCAGTCCCAGAGCAGCAATGGTTCGATTTCGCTGCAGAGAATCCGCGTCAGCATCGAAAAGATCCAGGCTGCCGAACAGTGAGGTGCCCTGAACCGGCGACGCCTGACCTTCCAAGTGATAATGACCTTCCTGACCATAAGCGGCGCTCTTACTCCCCATGCTGCTTTCCAGCCAGAAGCGGCTGCCGGGTTCGTAACGAATTCCCAATTCATATTGATTCTCTAAATACCCGAATTCAGTCGAACGATCTTCCAGTGTGGCTAAGCTGTCCGCTTGGACCTGGTAAGACCCACGTAACGTCCATGCCTTCCTCCGGAAACTGCCGCTGATAGAACCCGCTTGCGAAAATTCATCGCCCGCCGCGTCCGAAATCCCTCCTCCGACTGTCGTCGTTAATTGACCTTCACCCCCTAAAATAGAACCGCGCAAATCAGCCGCAACTTGAGCGCCGCTGAAATCGCCGGTAGAATCAGCGTGTGATTTTTCCAGGTTGAACCCTGAAACCGCCACCTGCAATGCATCCCCGCTGGAAAGAACCACCTCGCCGCCAATTAGCCGGTCGTCGATCAGCTCTTCATTTAGACGGTACTGATATACCACTTCGATAACGTCGCCCGCATTCAGCAGTTCCCAGCCAGTGAAGGTGAAATAGAGTTGCCCGGTAGTGTGATTCAGGGTGTAATCGGCATCCGTCAG
>JAHJDJ010000349.1 GCA_018812585.1 bacterium | reverse complement strand
GCGGGCGGCTGAGTATCCGCATGAATTCAGGGATTAGGGATAAGGTTCTAGGGATTAGTGGGGCGATTCGCCGGTTGGTGGGTCGCCCTTTTTCTTTATCAGACCTTTTCCACTTGGATATACGGCTAATATTGATTATATTGAATCAATTCTGTGAAACAGGAAGTCAGTGCATTAAATGAGATTCATGCCAGCTACTGCCTCGAAATACTTCCGTTGCGCTTCTGGAGTGATTTTCTCCCTCTTTTGCTTTTTACCGCTTAGCGCCAACCTCTCGCCATCAGCCTGCACCATTGCCATGGTGCGCGGCTCCGCCACCATCGATGGCCGCCCGTTGATGATGAAGACGCGTGACCGCTCTGATTTCGACCAGGATTTTATCTATGGTGCTGAAGGCTTATACGCCTATATCGGAACGTCGGGCGCTGGCATCACCAATAAAATCTACGGCGGCGTCAACGAGGTCGGTTTCGCCATTATAAACTCGAATGCTTACAACTTCCCTGATACCGTTTCCGGCTGGGCGGATGACGGCTACATCATGAAACTGGCGCTGGAAACCTGCCGCACGGTTTACGATTTTCAATATATTCTGGATTCAACAAATACACCGGGCAGGACTCTGCCAGCGACCTACGGAGTGATGGACGCCTATGGCAACGGCATTTTTTATGAAGCGACAGCGGGTTCATATTTTATCTGCGATTGGGATGATTCCACCTATGCGCCCAACGGCTACATGGTCAGGTCGACGTTTGCTTATAATGGCGGTCCTGAACATGAAGCTCAGTTCCGCCACGACCGGGCGTTGGCGCTGCTGGATTCGGGCTATGCAGAAGGCATTTTGAGCCGCCAGTACCTCGCACAGACTGTGCTGCGGGATCTGGTCAACTCTGAAGCAGACCCATACCCGCTGCCTTTTCAGGGGATGACCCCCAGCAGCCCCTACGGTTTCCTGCACACCTACACGGAAGATATGATCAACCGGGCAACCACTCGGGCCGTTGTGATCATTCAGGGGATCGAAGCGGGAGGTGATCCTGGATTGGCGACGCTCTGGGCGATGGCAGGACAACCGGTGACGACAGTAGCTCTGCCGTTGTGGGTTCACGCCGGATCGGTGCCGGATGAGTTCAATGGGCTTGGCTATAATCAGTCTGCGCTGAATTCGAGATCGGAAGAGTACCGAAACTATCTTTATTCTTTAGGCTGGCCCTACTACAAGCTGGACACCTGGCGGTTGGTCGATCAATGGGGAGGAGGCCTGTTGCCGTATCTGATCGAATTGGAGGATGAATTGACGGCGCGGGGAGATTCTGCCTGGGCGGTTTGGGAAGCCACTGGTTTGCCCAGCACAGGAGAGATCGCTGATTTTCAGAATGAGCTGGCTGCAACGGCGTTGGCTGATCTGACTCAATGGGGACCTGCGCAGGCTCCAGAAGTTCGGTTGGAGATACTGCCGGGAGATCAGATTCTATTGGACTGGGAGCTCGTGCAGTTCAATGTATTCGAGCGTCCGCTTGAAGTATCACATTACACGATTTATGGTTCGAGTGAACCGTTTTTAGACCGGCTGACGGGAGATTCGTTGACGACCGTGGATGCTCCGCCGGTGACACTGCCGATGTTGGATGTATTGCGGTTTTATCAGGTGAGGTGTGGGACGGATTGATTAACTGCAAAACCAGTCGCGTAAAAGTTAGGCAAATAGTTAGAACTCACTTTAGGCCTATATTTTGCATAAAACACTGATTGATGCCTATTCTTTATAGGATCCAGTGAAAAGGAGTGCATTATTATGCGTGCGCTTACATTATTTTGCATGGTTTGTAGTCTGTTGGAAATAGCTTTTGCGCAACCCGACACCCTCTGGACTCAGACATTCGGGGGAAGTTTGGATGATTGTGGTAGAAGCGTTCAGCAGACGACGGACGGCGGTTACATCATAGTGGGAAGCACTGATTCGTTCGGCACCGGGTATAATAGTGATGTTTATCTGATAAAAACAGATGGATTGGGTAACGAACGTTGGTCGCGCACATACGGAGGAGACAATTCGGACTACGGTTACTGCGTCCAGCAGATCACGGATGGTGGTTACATCATCACAGGAATGACTCAAATCGGGGGCTCGTATTGGGGTCCTGACGTTTACTTGGTCAAGACCGATGTATTGGGCAACGAACTCTGGTACCGGACCTTCGGGGGAACTGACGCGGATTGGGGTTACAGTGTTCAGCAAACGTTCGATGGAGGCTATATCATCGTTGGACATACAGAATCCTTCGGTGCAGGAAATGAAGACATATACCTGATTAAAACTAATTATTTAGGCGCTGAAGACTGGTCGCATACCTTCGGAGGAAGTGGGTATGATCGCGGCTTCAGTGTTCAACAGACAGCGGACAGTGGATTCGTCTTTACTGGTGAGTATTATGATTATAATTTCAACCGATTTTATGTTCGCTTGATTAAGGTTAACAGGTGGGGCGCCGAGGTCTGGTCACGTTCCTTTGGGGGAGGTTTTAATCAAGGTGGCTATTGTGTTCAACAGACAACAGACGGTGGCTTCATTGTCGCAGGTTATATTAGTCCTTACAGCCCCGGTTATCAGAATATTTATCTGATTAAGACCGATGAATCGGGTGACGATTTATGGTCGCAGGTCATCGGTGAAAGCTCATGTGATGAAGGCTACAGTGTTCAGCAAACCTCAGACGGTGGATACATCATTGCAGGATCGACTGTATCCAACAATAATAATAACGTTTATCTGGTCAAGACCGATGGATCAGGTAACGAACTCTGGTCACAGATGTTCGGGGGAAGCGATCATGAACGCGGCTACAGTGTTCAGCAGACAGAAGATGGCGGCTATATCGTCGCTGGAGTGACAACATCCCTCGGTGCCGGGAACGAGGATGTTTACTTAATTAGAGTCGATAGTGAAGGTACAATTGTTGAGGAGCCCGATCCAGGGAATAGAGTACCGCTTAGCTGTAGTTATTTGAGCATAGCACCCAACCCCTTCAATCCGACCACAGCCATCAGCTATCAGTTGTCAGCAGTCAGCCATGTAAACCTATCGGTTTATGATGTGTCCGGGCGGAAGGTCGCAACGCTGGTGGCTGGTTGGCGGGATGCAGGATCGCATGAAGTGACATTCGATGGATCTGATCTGGCGTCGGGGATTTATTTCTGTCTGATGGAAGTGGGGGAGTTTGTCCAGACGCGGAAGATGGTGCTGATGAAGTGATTTATCCTCTTCTATCTACTTCGCTGGGTTCCTGCGTCCGCAGGAATGACAAATCCTGCGGATTTGTTTAAACGAAACGCCCCTTCCGGGGCGTTTGTGCTAAAAGCTAATAGCTATCAGCCAACAGCTACTTCACCAACACCATCCTTTTAACGGCAATAAATTCGGCTGCCTTGATGCGGTACAAGTATACTCCCGACGCCAGTTGAGATGCATTCCAAATCACTTCGTAATATCCCGCCTGTTGATACCCGTCAACCAACACGGTGATCTGTTGACCCAGGATGTTATACACGGTCAGATTCACCTGTGCGGCAGCAGGCAAACCAAACCGAATCGTCGTGTATGGATTGAAGGGGTTGGGGTAGTTTTGCTGTAAATTGAAGATTGAGGGCACACCACTGGAGTTGGGATTCTTCTTCTTGATGCCTACGAACCAATCTCCTGCGCCAGGCCCACCATAAATGCCCATATCGCTCACGATCGTACCCTGTGCCGGCCAAAGAGCAGTTCCGGGATTTACAGGGTCTTCAGGGTCGTTGTATTGCGAAACGGGATTTCCGGCGTCTATACAGGGGGAGTTCGGTGAGAGATGATAGTCGCTTAAGGGTTCGCTGCCGAACAATGGGTCCTCGAAGATATTGAAGAAAGTGTCGCACGAATCGCCGTTGGCGTTGATGGCTGAGAGTTCACCTAAATCTGCAGGTATGCTATTTCCTGCAAAACTACTACCTCCGTTGTTGTAAAAATCACAGTGTGTGATCGTCGCAATTGGGGAATTATGGAAATAAGTAGCTCCATTTCCGGTGTTACCTTCCACAATAACGTTCACAACTATAGGGCAGGAATCAGTCGAGAAGTAAATCCCGCCACCCCCTGTTTCGCCCGTTACATTCCCACTGATAACGCAGTTTTCGATAATTGGGTCAGAATCCCAGCAGCCTATGCCGCCGCCGACTACATCTGACAAATTTTCAGTTATCAGGCAATTTGAAATAATCGCGTCAGCGCCCCAGGCGCAGGTGATCCCGCCCCCTGTATCGCCACTATCATTTCCATGGATCGTGCAGTTTGAAATGGATGCGTCGGAATCGTTGAAGTAAACCCCACCGGTGTTCCAGGTAATCGTGCATTGATCGATGTTCGGGGCAGGAGACTCATAAGTGTAGATTGCCCCGCCGAAATTCCCGGTGATGACGCACTGTTGGATGTTTGGGTTGGAACCCCAGCAATAAATACCGCCTCCTACGCTGCCGACACCCGTGGCCCAGTTCTCACGGATCGTGCAGTTTTCGATGGTGGGATTAGAATTTAAGCAGCAAATTCCACCGCCAATCACAGCCGAATTCCCGCTAATTAAGCAGTGCCTGATGACTGGATTTGAATTGACGCAATGGATCCCACCACCCCAATTTACAGAATCACTGTCCGCAGAACAACCGTATTGAATAGTGCAGAATATCAAGCGACTGCTATCAGGAGCATTGGTGAACCGGATACCGTGCCAGCCTTCGCTCGGATTTGCCGCGGTAAAATGTATTGAGTCCTCTGCTGTTCCTTCAGCAACTAGCCATCCATTCACGACCAGCTTATAGTACCCTTGAAAGTCAACCACTACACCCGGATCGATTGCCAGTGAGGTATTCTCTTCGACAGCGATCTCACCTTCGACCAAGTAAGGTGAGCCTGCCAGTGTCCAAGTGCCGGACACCGAACCTGCAGGGATGATCGTTTGTGCCGATGTTGCGAGGGTGATTAGTGTGAGACAAAGAACAATGAATCCAGACATGCGTAACATAATATTCTCCCGATGGAATAAGAATCATTTAATCTACAAAATAAAATTCTATTTGTCAATAGGTGTAATTACATTTCGGGATATTTCTACCCCCTGCTGCAAACAGACAAAATCAGCCGAAAATCTTGTTTGAATTCTCAAAAACTTGCATATTGGAGATTCAAGGAGAGTCAGGTCACAATTCCGATAAATCGAAATCAAGACCTGACGCAACGACTGAAAATTTATGTCTCCGACGAGCCCTTCAGCGACCGCTTCGCTGGTGATTCAATCCTGACGGTAACCACACCACCTGGGACGCTGCCGATGTTGGAGGATTTGCGGTTTTATCAGGTGAGGTGTGAGGAGTAGGTGTGAATCAAAGAATTGAGAAGTTTTAAATCTACCGCAGGGCAGATTTTTTTTAGGCATAAAAGTAACTATGATCAAATTTTTACAGTATGGTTCAATGTATTGCATATTTTGGTTGTTTTAACACATATCATTGTGTAAATTCTGAACAATAGTCAAATGTATTATAAGATCGCATAGAGGTGTAAGATGACTAAGCAATGCATGGCAGTCGTCCTATTGTTATATTTTGCTTTTTCAATAGGTGTGGCAGAAACAATCATTCCTGAAGGTGAAGTGACAGGGATCTGGACACAAGCGGGATCACCTTACCTCATCGAAGGGAATATTTCGGTTCCTTCGGGTAGATTTTTGCTTATTAATCCTGGTGTCGAAGTAGTCTTTCAGAATCATTTCAGGTTGGAAATCAATGGCCGCTTGCAGGCGTTAGGTTTGGAGACTGATTCGATATATTTCCGGGCTGCTGATACTTCAGCCGGTTGGCATGGCATCAGATTTTTAGAAGCAGACGATTATTGCATCTTATCTTACTGTGATATCAGACACGGAAAAGGTGTAGACGTAGAAGGTCTGCCGTTTTGGTCACGTCGTGGCGGCGGTGTATACGTACAGGATTCCGAACTTCTGGTAGAAAATTGCACCTTTACTGATAATTGGGCAGAATTTGGCGGCGGGGGGCTACATTGCAATGGATCAAATTCAATTACCGTGGCTGATTGCCATTTCCACCACAATTCGTGCGATATTGGTGGCGGCGCTCTCATGCTGACGGCAAACGTTGCAACAGTTGCCAATTGCACCATTGAAGATAATACTGCCGATGGTGGAGGCGGGATTTACACTGATTGCTGCAATATCACGATAACCGATTGTATCATCAGAAGAAATTCCAATAATGGATTGTCCTTAGCAAACTGGACTTCAAGAGTAGAGAACTGTACAATTTCCGAGAATGAAGCCAGCACTTGGGGCGGTGGTGTTGCCCTTTACGATGGGACGCAAGAATTCATCAACTGTGTTTTTGATTCCAACGTAAGCTACTTTCGCGGAGGTGCAGTTTATTGCGATGTTGGAGAGCTATCTTTTTACGAGTGCGATTTTACATACAATTACAGCCAGGTTGCGGGAGGAGCTTTACAACTGCAACATTTCGATGCGACAATAGATCGGTGCAATTTCCTGAATAACTCGGCTGGAGAAGATGGTGGTGCTGTCAGCTTGTGGTTCGGTTTCTACGGTGATATTCGCAACTGTCTCTTCTCTGAAAATATAGCAGGAGAAAAAGGAGGCGCCATCCAGATAGACGATGCTACAGTACCCATAACAAATTGTACATTCACAAACAATATAGCCCAAAGCGGAGGCGCCTTTTTCTCGCGCTGTCCTCTAGAACTGCATGTTCACGATATTGTCAATTCGATCTTCTGGATGAATGAACCAGATGAAATTACGACCGATGGATATGTAGAGGTCGATGTGAGGTATAGTGACGTTTTCGGTGGTTGGGTCGGTGAAGGCAACATCGCGGTCGATCCACTCTTCGTTAATCCATCCGGGCAAGATCTGCATTTGCAATCGACTGTAGCAAGCTACCACTATGGTTTATGGGATCCTGATCCTGGTCTTAGCCCGTGCATTGATATGGGAGATGTATATAGCCAGGTATTATTTGAACCTTTTCCAAACGGAGAAAGGATAAATTTGGGCGCTTATGGTGGCACTTCGCAGGCGTCGCTGTCTGAAGTGACTGGTGTTTCGTACAATAATGGTCAAGTTGTGAAAGTGACCACGCAACTATCCACCTATCCCAACCCCTTTAATCCGACGACAGTTCTCAGTTACCAGTTGTCCGGCAGTTGCCGGATAAACCTTTCGGTTGACGATATATCGGGTCGAGTGGTCGCGACGCTGGTCGATGGCTGGCGGGAGGCGGGTTCACATCAAGTGACGTTCGATGGATCGGATTTGGCGTCGGGGATTTACTTCTGCCGGTTGGAAGCGGGGGAAGTAGTGCAGACGCTGAAAATGGTGCTGGTGAAGTAAATTAGATCGCGATTGGCCGCGAAGATCACTTCGTCATGCGACGATGGAATCGTCGAATATCCTCGTGATGACCTATCCCACAACAAACGCCCCGAAATAACGGGGCGTTTCTTCGTTGTAGGGGTGCAGCCCCAAAAGGGGGTAAACATGCTGTGCCCCTACAATTAATGCCAGAAGCTAACCACTATCAGCCAACAGCCACTACGCATCCATATCGGACCATTTGCGGGCCATCTTGGCGAAGATGACCAGCGCGATGATGGCCACGATGCCGATGGCTGCGAAGGGAATCCAGACGTGATACTGGGGATTATAGAGATCCCAGAGCATGCGGGTGGCGGTCACGTGATCCATGCCGGTGTACTGCACCAGCGCGTCCATGGCGTTGGTCCGTTCAATGCCGGTGATTGATTCCAGGGTCTTGATGCTGCCATCCCAGACTTTACCTCCCAGGTAATCGGTGTGTTGGCAGAGGTATTTCAGCGCCAGCGTGGCTTTTTCGCCGTAGTTGCCATACAGAGCTCCCGCCATTACTGCACCAAAACCACCTCCGATGCCGACGGGGATGTTGACGTAGCCTAAGTATAAGCCTTTCTTTCCAGGTGGGGCAATCAGCCCCAGATATTCGTTCTTTTTAGGGCCTGTCATCATTTCACCGGTGGAGAAGAAGACGATTCCTAAAAGGAATATCCAGCCAGTGTTAGTGAAGCCGGAGACCAGCGTTCCGGCGGTTGCCAGAGCCATCCCTAACACCATACATTCAAGCACGCGCATTTTGCGCACCATCCAGGAGATAGGCACCATGAAGACGATGATCCAGAGGGCGTTCAGGTTCAGCATGATGTGCTGAGGCACCATTGTCCCGCGGCTGCTTTCGTATTGCCAGGGGACATGCGAGGCAATGTCGGAAGAATCAACCCAGTCTTCCAGGAAGTTGGGGTGGAGGTCCCAGACCTGATACATCATCAGCCAGAAGCAGGACATGATCATCAGCCAGATAATCAGGCGCAGTTCGAAGATGTTCCTGATTGTATAGACGAACACCTGGAGAATGTTCTTGTCTTTGTCTGCGCCTGAAGGAACGTCCTTGAAGGTCAGCAGCATCAGATAGTTGAAACCGGTGACAATCGCCGAGGTAGTGAACAAGGCTTGCCAGGAAGCGCGGGAATAAACGTCTCCGAAGATGTTGTAGAAGATGCTGTTGGGATTATGCGAGAATGCCGCGGTCAGAATCATATCGGCCAGGAAAGGACCAATCGCGGCGCCGACGTTGACGACCCAGTAGAAAATGCCCCAGCCCAGCGAGGATGTACTCTTATCCAGGTTTTGCGCCAGAGACCCTTGCAGACTGGGCTTAAATAGCGCTGTGCCGCTGGCCAGAACCAGTACACCTGAGAAAAAACCGACGAAGGAGGTCAAGTTTGCCATCATCAGATAGCCGACGATGTTCATCGACACCGAAACGAAGAGCATCTTTTTGAAGCCATAACGGTCAGCATATCCTCCGGTGACCATCGGCAGAACCGACTGGAAGAGGAACCAGAACAAGTAGATGAGCCCTTTATCTGCGGCGGTGAAGTGAAGACCGCCCGGGTTATCTGCCTGCATGATATAAACAGGCACGACACTCCGCATCCCGAAGTAAGCCAGCCGTTCCCAAAGCTCGATGCCGTTCAGCAGCCAGTAGGTACGGCCGAAGGTTCTCTCTTTTGCCGGAGTTTCAGCCACGATGAGTTCCTTTTCTTTATATTACGGTGATAAAAATTGCCCGGCCCCGCGGTCGGGCAATTAATGTTTTTTTTGTCGCAATCTAAGTGAAAGTTGCGCTATGTATTTTCTGCTTGCGCTGCCAACTCCCGCGCCTGCTCCTCGGCTTCCTTGATGGTCGGATTGAGGAACTTCAGGAGCATGAACAGCAGAGCTGCGGCGAACAGCGAAGTCACCACCAGGATGATGAAGAAGGTGCTGTGCTGAACGTCATCCCAATATCCGCCGACCACACCCGACAGATAATTGCCGATGGCGGTGGCTGCGAACCAGCCGCCCATCATCATACCGCGGATCTTCCAGGGCGACAGCTTGGACACCAGCGATAAGCCCATTGGTGACAAGCAGAGTTCACCCAGCGTAATCAAAGCATAGGCCTCTATCAACCAAGCCACACTGACTTTACCGGCGTTGCCGCCTGAAAACGCCGCTGTCGCCATGACCGCATAACAGGCCGCAGTCAGCAGCATGCCAATCCCCAGCTTTGCAGCCGTCGACGGTTCCATCTTTCGTCGGCGTAAAGTACGCCAAAATATCACCAACAGAGGAGTGAAGGCAAGCACGAACATTGGATTGATTGATTGGTAAACTTCTGCACCTAAAGTAAAGTTAATCGTTTTCCAGAATATCACGGTGTTGAGAATTGAAGCAATCACCGCCTCTATAGCATCATCATTTGTTGCATCCCGCGCCCAAAAGGTCAGAGTTAATCCGTTCTGGTGGAAAGCCATCCAGAAGAAGATGACCACGGCGAATATGATAAGTAACGTTGTCACTCTGCGTTTAGATTGAGCGGGTGTTAACTGAACTTCTCGTCCCATACCCGTGTCGTTGGCAGCGTCTCCCGATAGATTTTCCCCTGCACGAACATGCTTTTGGAACATGAAGAAGGTGACCAGGGAGATGATCATCCCGACGCCTGCCGCGGCGAAGGCATAGTGCCAACCATGAATCGGGTGTAGATTCCTTAAAGTTGTGGCTACTAGTGGTGACATGAATGCACCGACATTGATGCCCATATAGAAGATGTTGTAGCCATCATCTTTCTTTTCAGGCATATCCCGGTACAAGTTACCCAGCATGACAGAGATATTGGGTTTGAAGCAGCCGTTGCCAATAATCAGGCAGGCGAGAGCTGAAAAGAAAAATGGCAGGGGTCGGAAAGCCAGCAGAAAGTGCCCGGCCATCATGAAAAGGCCGCCGATAATGATCGTTTTTCGCAGGCCAAACACCCGGTCAGCAATGATGCCGCCGAAGAAGGGAGTAAAATAAACCAGCCCTACATATAAACCGTAAAATTGACTGGTTTTATCGGTGGAAAATCCTAATCCGCCGCCGGTAAACTGCTCATTCATATAGAGCGACAGAATGGACAACATGCAATAAAAGCTGAATCGTTCCCACATTTCGGTGAGGAAAAGCACCTTCAAACCAGGCGGATGCTTTTTCTTGATGGTTGCGGTGGCGCTGCTCAAAGGATGGTCTCCTTTCCGGGGCTAACAAGCGTCATTTTTCACGAAGAAGAATATAAGCATAAAACTGTTCCCGTGCAAGCTCCAATTGGACAAATGCATCTTTTAACTCGGCGTAATCGGGAAGCAAGTCATCGATTCTGGCGATTTGTTAAAGATAAGCAGCCAGTTATTATTAGAAGGAATTGAAAAAAAAAGAAATATTTATCATTATGGCTTGATTTTTATATATCTTATTTGTATATTGTAATGCATTGCGTACCAAGATCTGATTGATTTGACTTCATTTATTCCCCTTTAATCCCGTCCCCGCAAAAACAATAGATTTCTTTCCTGATGATTGGAAAGGAATTCTGCGTTACCCTCAAGGATGAAGAGAGCAACGGTCAGGAAGCTATGATTTGAATGCTTTAGATACTCGTTCTCCCTGGTTCATGCGTAGTTCCTGTTAGATCCTCTACTATCGACATCCTCAGGTTGCGTTTTTCGGATAGCTGTTTCAATCAAAGCTGTTCGAACGCTGAAACGAAGGACAGGTTCATACGGATAAGTGTGGGTGCTTATCACCTTCGAGCCTGTCTGAACTGATACTGAACTGCCAATTTACACTTAACTGAAAACGGATCGAGGTAGCCATGCAAACGCGCACAGCTTCAGGACACGTTCCATTTTATTTTTACTTTCTAGCAGGCATAGTCTTCCTCTTCTGGGAAAATCTGGTCAGCAGTATTTTCGGACTCTACGAGTTTGAGGTACGGCGGACTGTCTGGGGAATCCTATATTATGGTTTTCTTTTTCTGCTGTTCGGCGGAATGGCTGAATTGCTGACCCTTGTCGGTAACAGGCTTTTCCCTGCGACGAATTGGACGTATCAGCGTTTTGTCTGGTTTCTCGTTGTAATGTGCACTCTAATCTGGGGGGATGTCACACGCCAGATTGTCGTCCGGGTATTTAGTATCAGCTCGGTGAAACTTAGTTACGCCGTCAATCTTCTCATCCTGCCAGCAATGGTGTTAGCTGGTTTTTTATTTAATCTCTACCTCAGCAAACGTGAAAGCGCTAATAGGCTTCCTCCTCATAAAAAACTTGCCATGTATTATCTATCGATAATACTCTTCTCCATTATCAGCATCAAAATAACCACTATTGTTTTCGGTCAGAACTTCCTTGCACTAATAAATCTTCTTCTTCAACCGGTCTTCATGGCAATTGCTATACTGGTAATTGCCGTCATAATGCGGATATTTGCAACGAATAGCGCCTTCAGGCGAGCTCTGATATGGGTACCGCTGGGTTTGTGCGTTCTCTTTATCAGCATAACCCGTGTGCTCCCGGCTTTAAGTTTGAACGCACAACCTGCACTAGCAACTGCCACTAAGCCTAATATTATCATTATGCTCTTTGATGCGCTCAGGGCTGATCATGTCAATAGTGTCATAGATGGATATGAACTGACGCCGAACATCGACTCTTTAGCAGAGAGGGGGACGATCTATGAATCCTGTTATGCGACTTCGTCCTGGACTTTTCCATCGGTAGTTTCAATTCTCACTTCAAAGCTTCCTAACAAACTGGGGTTGATCAATCCCGGCGTTCTGCCAGACAATGTCCCCACTATAGCGGATGTTCTGAACAGGAATGGATACTTCACCGCAGCCTTCTCAGCAAATGATCTGATCGTTCCAAGGTACGGATTCGATCGTTCTTTTGATAGATTCTGCCACTATCCGGGTTCCGGACCGAAGCAAATGTTTCTCCCCTTTCGCACATTTTTCCCATCCCCTCGCTGGATTGATGAAGTTGCCTACCAGTTCGGCTTTATATCGACTGACTTCATTGCGCAGGATTGGGAGACTATGAATAGCAAAGCGTTCGAAGTAATCAATGCTTCACCCAATCCATTTTTCCTGTATATGCATTTTATGGAGCCGCACGCACCCTATTATTCTGCGAAATTTGACGAGGCAATCCTCGATATCGAACAGATCGCCTTCTCTTACCAGTTTTCCAACATGGATCATGCGGAATTTTTTCAGGGATTAGATAGAGAGGTTCGCGAGCGGCTGGTTGATTATCAGCATCGACGCTACATGGATGGAGTCAGAAATGCAGATCGGGCTGTCGCTCAGATGGTACAGACCTTACAGCAGCAGGGGCTCACTGAAAACACAATATTGATTATTACAGCCGATCATGGGGAAGAATTCCTTGAGCATGGGCTGTCAGGCCACAAAAGCAGTTTATATGAAGAATTGGTAAGAGTGCCTCTGGTCATCTATGCACCGAAAATAATGGGAATGGAACTGCTTTTACCTGAATGTGGAGTATCTCTACTGGATCTGGCGCCTACCCTCGTCGAGATGGCTGGAGATCCCGGCGGGATGGGTGAGGTTGATGGAATATCGCTGTTACAACCCTGTCTGGATTTGCGACCTAAGTATATGATGGTCGATGTAACCAACACGCTGTGGAGTGGAGTTGTAGTAGAACCGTATAAACTGATTCTTAAGGAATACTCACAGGAGGGTAGGATCGATACTTTATTGTACAACCTGGAGACCGATCCGAAGGAGCAGGTCAATATTTATCAAGACAACGTGTCGCTCGCAGATTCGTTGGCCATAATCCTGCAAGTTCAACGGGACCAAACCATAGAAAATCCCGTAGAACTTTCCCGAGGGCTTACCATAACCGAAAAAGAGCGTTTAAAAGCGCTGGGATATGTTCAATAAATACCAGGGCACACTTTTTAGACAAATCGTCACGGAGATTTCCGTGACTTTTTTTATGAGGGATTAAACGTTTATCAGTATAGATGTTCAGGGGCGGGAAGTTACTGTTCTAGTGAATGGACGGCTGGCGCAGCGCGGGAAACCACGACATAACCGTCAACGCTTCAGCCTGGCCCTCAGGTGTTTACTTCGCTAAGCTGCAATCAGGAGAAATTCAGCAAGTGCAGAAGCTGCTGCTGGTTAAATAGCCGTCAGCAGTTAGCAATCAGCAGTCAGTAGAACGCCCAGAGGGATCGGGGCGTTTTTTTATGGAGGACAGACATTCTTGTCTCTCTTTGGATGATTCTTCCGAAGTTCCGCAGGAATACCTATGGTAGAATGCCTATGCCACTGTCTGTTTGCACGCGGTGCCCGGGGGTATAAAACCCCCGGCTACTGACATAGATAAGCCGTGCTGATCGCAAATATCCGAATCTACAACAATAGCCGTAGGTTTTATACCTACGGAGTTGCCCATAGGCACAGGAAGGACCTGACGCAGCAGGAATCGGCTTGGTCTGATATTTTTTTCACAAGTTGAAAGATTTTTGTTGACTTTTAGATTTTAATTGTTTATATTACCCCCCAGGGGTGAGTGTATTAATCGTTATTTCTCGATGAGTTTCGGCATAACTACGATGTCAGAATAAATCAGTAAACTGTTGAATACAACCCTTGGAGGGAGAATGAAACGCACAATACTCTGCTTACTGACCTGCCTGCTGCTTGCCACAGCCGTCTGGGCTCAAGCGCCAAACTTCGACTACCCGTATTGGCTGGAAGCGCCTGAAGGGATCATCGTTCAGGATAATTATTACTGCATCCCGGAGTTCGGTGACTGGGATGACGATAATGACCTGGACATGATGTTAGGCGTCTTTTACAGCGGCAACATCTTCTACTATGAAAATGTATCCACTACAGTTACACCCGAGTTTGCCAATCATGTCGTCCTGCAAGCGGACGGAGCTAATATTGCTGTCACCTATGGTTGATGTACAACCGCTTCCCCACGGATCGTGGATTGGGACGGAGACGGTTTAAAAGATCTAATCGTAGGCGAGTACAACGGACAGGTTCGCTACTACCGCAACATCGGGACAGTAGGGAATCCGCAATTGACGTACATCGGTCTGGTGCAGGCTGGCGGCGTCAACATCGACGTCGGGGACTATTCGCAGCCCTGGATCGATGACTGGAATGAAGATGGATTGAAGGATCTGCTGGTGGGCGAGAGCGACGGCGTCATCAATCTGTTCATCAATGATGGTTCCCCCACTAATCCGGCGCTCATGACAGGTTCGCTGGTAAGGCTGCAAACCGGTGGTGCGATAGACGTTGGCTATCGCTCCTGCCCGAATGTCATCGACCTGGACGGCGATGGACTGAAGGATCTGATCAGCGGTGAGATGTATGGTGGAGTGAAGTTCTACAAGAATGTCGGCACGAACGCTATCCCTTTACTGCAAAGTGGCCTCAGTCTGACAGTGGGCCCGAATGATCTGATGACCTCCGGATCGCCGCGCACCGCTCCTATTGACTGGGATAATGATGGTGATATCGATTTTGTGGCGGGCAGCTATGACGCCTTGCTGCAACTTTTCCTGC
>JAHJDJ010000348.1 GCA_018812585.1 bacterium | reverse complement strand
TTTCGCGATTCCTACTCCAATGGTCACTCCTAATGAGGTAATAAGAGCCGTATCCACATCGTTATGATTCACTTTCAAAGCCAGGAAACCGCTGCAACTTAGCATCGCCGATCCGAAGAAGTGATCGAATTTGTCGGGCGCTGCCCAAGCATCCTGGTAAGGTTGACGGTTTTGTAAGTGGACGATGCTTTCAGGTTTGCTTGAAATCGGGAACTGCGCATCGTAAAGTGGATTTCCCCGACAGAGCAGCGGGGAAATCAAAAGAGATATAACCAGTATCGCAAAGAAATCAGCTCGCATCCAGCACCTAAAATCCTAATTCATTTGAAAAGTCGCGCATGCCATCTATGCCGAACTGGGTAAATTCTTCCAGCGATAATTCCAACTCCGAACAGGCTTGAATCTGATCCCGGTCAGCGCCCGCGGCGAAACGCTTTTCTTTGAAGCGGCGCAGGACGAAGTCTGCATTTATGGCAGCCAGTTTCTTGTCCGGATGCATTAGGACGGCTGCAACAATCAGACCGGTCAGAGGATCGACGGCGTAGAGCGCCTTATCCATCCGTGTTTCACGTTCTACATGACCTGGGTGAGCTTTGATGGCGTGAAGCGCTTCTGGCAGGATGTCATATTCCGATAGAATTTCCACAGTGCGAAATCCGTGGCGGTCGAAGTCCTCCACGGTTTCGGCATAGTCCAGATCGTGCAGGAGTCCGGTGAGGCCCCAAATGTCTTCATCTTCACCGAAATGCTTTGCCAGACGACGCATGACGCCTTCGACGGCAATCATGTGTTTGATGAGGTTTTTATTGGTAACGTGCTTTCTGACAAGTTGCAGAGCCGCTGCGCGATCCAGCATCGATATTTTCCTTTATCAGGGCAAACTTAGCGTAAGACGGATGCCCATGGTCTGGTATTGGTCAAAGAAAGTGGGCGCCAGCGACAGATCATCGGAAACATCCCATTCTCGCAGATGGGCATCAACATAAGCGTCGGTGGCGCTGAAGATCATGGCAAAAGCTGACCACCAGATCAAACGATTGCGCTGATCCTTGAAGAAACCCGCGCGGTCATCTTCGATACTTTTATAATAGACATAATTCTGGTGCTGGTAATACATCGAATATCCCAAGCTAGTCTGCAGGAGAAACATGGCTCCGGCTTTCCAGTGCTGGCCATTAGCTAACTGCCCCCAGCCGGGAAACACCATCGATTGAAAAACAGCACTGGTCGCGCTGCCGGGTATAACAGGCTTCTGGTAGTAGATAACGTCTAAAACGTTAAAAGCGACGCCCAGGCCATACCAGGCGGCCAGACCATAGGACAGATTGCGGTAGAAATCGCGTTCGGGATTATCTCTCTGGGGGCCATATTGCTCTTCCCAGTAATAGAAGGCATCCGCCGCCAGAAAGGCTTGGCCACCGAAATACACCAAACCTCGGGGCCACTCACCCTGCGAGATCTGTCCCCAGCCGGGCACGACCAGCGATTGCAGGGCAGGCTTGAACGATAGCGGCGGGGCTTCTACTGCCAGACTATCATCTTGAGCTTGCGACAGTGAGGCCGAAAGCATAACAGACAGGAACAGTATGAGTAGAACGGTACGCAGCACTATGCAACCGATTGGCTTTAGAAAAGCGCTTGTTTCAGGATTAGCTGACCAGAGCAACTGCTTCAACTTCGACTAAAGCGCCTTTGGGAACCTGAGCTACTTCAACGGCAGAACGCGCTGGCGGGGAAGCGCCGAAGTACTCGGCATAGACCTCATTCATGCCAGCGAAATCGCTCATGTTCTGCAGGAAGACAGTCACTTTGACAACGTTGGACAGTGATGATCCGGCAGCTTGCAGCACAGCGCTGAGGTTTTTCAGGGCGAGATGAGTCTGCTCTTTGATGTCTTCACCCACGATATCGCCGGTAGCCGGATCCATGGGGAGTTGACCTGCGGTGAATACAAAGGCGCCGCCAGCTACGATTGCCTGGTTGTAAGGACCGATTGCGGCAGGGGCTTTATCTGTGGAAATGATTTGACGCATGTTATTTCCGTATCAGGACTCTATTAGTTTGATTTATCTTCTTCGTTATCTTCGATTTCCGTATAGGAAACATCCTGGATATCGGCGCTTCCAAACGGATTCCTCATGCGTTGTTTCTTCTGTTGGTTTACTTTCGCGTTTTTCCGCGATCCCACTCCGCGGAACATGCGCACTATAAAGTAGGATAAGAGACCCAGCAGCAGTAGTCTTATCAGTGTCATACGTACCTCAAGCGATGTCAGGATTGAAGAACACCGTTCCGCCCGGATGGCGTTCAATCTGTTGCTTCAATGTCTGAAAATCGTCTTCTTTATGTACAAAATCGAGTCGAACAGCGTTTACGACCAATAGATGAGAGTCATTATAATGGAAAAAATAGTGATTGTAGGCTTCGTTTAAATTCTGAATATATTCTTCGGTGATGTGCTTTTCATAGCTGCGGCCGCGGCGGCGGATGTTCGCCATCAACCTTTCGACTGAGGATTGCAGGTAGATGACCAGGTCGGGTTTGGGAATATCCTTTTCAATCGTATTATAAAGCTTTTCGTAAAGCTGTAGTTCGCGTTCTTCCAGAGTCAAATAGGCGAAGATTTTGTCTTTGGCGAAGATGTAGTCTGCGATCGTCAAGGGCTGGAAGAAATCCTGCTGGCCGGACTCTTTCAACTGCTGAAATCTGGAGAGCAGAAAGAACAGCTGTGTCTGAAAAGCAAATCGGGCCGGATCTTTATAGAAGTCGGGCAGGAAAGGATTTTCGTCATGTCTTTCTAATATCAAGCGGCTGTCGGTTTCTCTGGTCAACTGCCTGGCCAGACTGGTTTTGCCAACGCCGATGACGCCTTCAATGGCAATGGAATGGAAGTCTTTCAACTCCAAAGGTCAATCCTGATAACGTTAATTATTGTTTTTTAAAGTTCTATCCGCAGATCCAGCCGAATTTCAACCTTCTTATCATCCTTGCACTTCTTCAATAACTCATCCATAGTCTGTTTCAGTTCCGGGTGCATCAATTCTGCGTCCATTTCAACCAGAGGAATCAGCACAAACCGCCGCTCTGCGATGCGGGGGTGCGGAATCGTCAAATTTTCGTCATGCAACACCATATCCCCCATCAAGAGAACATCCAGATCCAGCGGGCGGGGCCCCCAACGCAGCGTATCCAATTTTCTGCCAACGGATACTTCAATGGCCTTGATCTTGTCCAGTAATCGATACGGCTCACAGGAATCGAGAGTTAGCTTACAAACCAGATTATAGAAAGAGGGTTGGTCGATACCACCCCAGGGTCCGGTCTCATAGATGGAGGATATTTTATCTATCTTCCCTAACTGCTGAAGCCTCTGCAGCCCGAATCGCAGGCGCTCCAACCGACCGCCCACATTCGATCCCATACTGAGCCAGGCATCAACGGACACGATTGATCTCCGCTTCTATAATGCCACCGACTGATCCGGGCAGCGGCGGGGACAGCTTGCGAATGCGTACTGTCGCAGACAGGACATTGGACATGCCGATGACTTCGGCTGCGATGCGATCGGCCAGAGTTTCTATCAGAGAACAAGGTTCGCCTTCAACATGAGCGCTGACAATATCAAACACAGCCGCCAAGTCCACGGACAGCGAAAGATCGTCCTGCTTAACAGCATTTGCCAGGTCGGCTTCCAGATCGATGTCTACCTCGAAACGGTTGCCTGATTCCCGTTCGAAGGGGAAATGACCATGTCTTCCCCAGAAGACCAGATTATTCAGGCGCAGATGGCTGGTTTGATTGGGCATAGAATTATCTTGAGTGTTTTAGCGCTGGGGTTTCGACGCCAGCCTGTTCGCCCAGCCCTAAAGGACGTGGGCTACGGATGTTATTCTGGAAGCCCCATGAAAGGGGCTGAATCACTCAGTTATCTTTTCTAAATTATCAAATAAGTTATTGGATTGATGATGCTCTTCTTGATTTTCAA
>JAHJDJ010000347.1 GCA_018812585.1 bacterium | reverse complement strand
GACGATCAACCGTCCGGACATGTGGTTCCCGGTGCCTGGTGGTTGGGCTGGTGGCAGCTATGATTTCATCGCTCGTGTAGGTTGGAATCCCTCCACGATCTTCGATGAAAGCGGCTTCCCGTTCACTAAGGACGGCGCCGACCAGGCAGGCTTCCAGCCGTGGGTTCCGGACGGTGTGCCTAATCCGTTCGATCAGATCATCAAAGATGGCACAGTACAGGTTGTCGATAAGTTCGAACTGGTCGGAGCCTATCCGAATCCGTTCAACCCGACCACCACCATCAGCTATGCTCTGCCGACTGCAGGCAGTGTTGAACTGTCCGTCTTCGATATCAGTGGCCGTGAAGTTGCGAAGCTGGTTGATGGCTATCGCGACATCGGCGTCCACAATGTACAGTTTGACGCAACCGGCCTGGCTTCCGGCGTGTACCTGTATCGCTTGAATGCCAATGGCAATGTTGCCGTCAACAAAATGGTACTCATGAAGTAGTTCACGCTGCTTTAAGAAATTAGGGTTAAACAGGCGGTCCGTCATCTGGCGGATCGCCTTTTTTTAGAGATAAAATTTCCACATAATTAGATAAACCTTGACTTTCCTGTCAAAGTTTATTATATTAATGAATCTCAGGTAAATCATCCGCAGAATTATCATGAAACCACTTACCCTTTCAAAATACATGCTTCTCTTGCTTTTAACCTTATCCGCTCAAGTCGGCAGCGCTAACCCCTTCCTGCATCGCAATGAAATCCATTCCAACCATTTAGATACTAAGGATATACAGACAGACGATCCCTGGGATCTGGCCTTCTATTCGGATGTTACAGCGACTACGGGTGATGATATGGTATTGGGCGCTGAATTTGCCCAGTATTCTTTCTATATCGCTGGCAGTAACAGCGGTGGTGATCCGAACTATGTATATGTCCTGAATTCAGAGGGTGATTTGATGTATCAATTCACTCAGTGGTCAGCAGATGGTTACGGATGGAGAGATCTGGTCTATGACGGTGCTTATCTGTTTGGCGCTGATGATGATACCTTGAGCGCGTTTGATTTAAATGGAAATCCTGTCCCTGCGATGGATATTATTGCTCCTCTGAATCTGGCTCGAGGATTAGCTTACGATCCAGCGACCGATCATTTCTGGACGGCAGGATTCGGCACTCCGCTTTATGAGTTCGATCGTGAAGGAAACGTTATCTGGTCTGGCGTTTCCGGTCTTACCGGTATTTATGGACTTGCCTGGGATGAATTCAGCGCCGACGGACCCTGGTTGTGGATGTTTGATCAGAGTGGAAATCCGTCTACTACATTTTATAAGTTCGATCCGATTTTACACCTGCCAACGGGAGAGAGTTATACATTACCTGTGCTGCCAGGAACAAGTGATCAAGTGGCGGCTGGGGCGTTCATCACCGAAGAGTATGATCCTGACATCGTCGCTATTGGCGGCATCGCGCAAGGGGTATACTGCGATCTATTATTTATTCTGGAATTGATTGATAATACAGCGATCAACCTGGAATTGACGTTAGATTATCAGTCAGGGTCACCCGTGCCGATCGGCGGCGGCGTCCTGGTTTTTGATATTCACATCGAGAACTTATCCACTTTTGCGGTCAATTTCGATGCCTGGCTGGCAACGCAATATGAAGGCGGAGAACCCACAACGATGGTGCTGCGCTCTTTCGATGATTTCCAGCCGGGGTGGGCTATTAATCGAAATGGGATGTATTTTCCTGTGCCAGCAGCGTGGGCGGGAGGTAATTATACTTTCTGGGGTAGAACCGGAATTCATCCCGCGGTTATTTATGTAGAAGATAGTTTCATGTTTATCAAAGAAGGCTCTAGCGATGATAATTTCCGACCCTCGATAGTGGATGAAATAAACAATCCCTTCGAGGAAATTTGCAGGAAGGAATTCGTTTCTATTGCTTCGAAATTCGAACTTTCAGGAGCGCATCCTAATCCGTTTAATCCGACGACAACCATCAGCTATGTTCTGTCGACCGCAGGCACAGTTGAGCTGTCCGTCTTCGATATCAGTGGCCGTGAAGTAGCGAAGCTGGTGGATGGCTATCGTGATGAAGGCGTCCACGAAGTTCAATTTGACGCAACGGGCCTGGCTTCCGGCGTGTACCTCTATCGCCTGAACGCCAATGGCAACGTTGCCGTCAACAAAATGATCCTCATGAAGTAGTTCACACTGCTTTAAGAGATAAGGTTAAACAGGCGGTTCGTCATCTGGCGGATCGCCTTATTTTTATCTACTGCAAAAATTATACTTGACTTTTACAATAATTTGATTATATTATAGTAACCTGACACACTTCTGTAGCTGTAGGTCATTGAAAGTGGAGGTAT
Source organism: bacterium (assembly GCA_018812585.1). Classification (GTDB taxonomy): domain Bacteria; phylum Electryoneota; class B3-LCP; order B3-LCP; family B3-LCP; genus JAHJDJ01. Next base: position 23,720 of record JAHJDJ010000347.1, on the reverse strand, counting down.
TATGAAGCGCGTTATTATCGTGTCTTTGCTGGTTGTCTGGGGGAGTATCGCATCCGCAGATTTTCATGATCAATGGGATCTCGAAATGCACGCTGAAATCAGCGGCGCTTGCGATGATCACCAGTTGCAAGGAGTTGAATTTGTCTATCCCTTTTTCTTTGTGACGGGTGGTAATGATGGGGAAGAACCCAACAAGGTCTACGTCTTATTCAAGGATGGCACTTATGTGACCGAATTCGACCAATGGAATTCCGATGGCTGGGGATGGAAAGGTCTCTGCCAGGATGGAATGCGCCTTTATGCTTGTCAACACAACGTGATCTATGCATTTGACGTCCAGGGAAATCCATTGCCGAATTACAATATTACTACTCCATTCTCGAGTTGTGATGCTCTGGCATACGATCCAATTCTGGACCATTTCTGGATTATTGCTGATGGACAGTTACATACCATCGATCGTGACGGTTTAGTGATTCAAAGCATGCCTGTTCCTGCTGGTTCAGTAGGGCTGGCATGGGATTGCGAAGCGCCAGACGGTCCCTGGCTCTGGATTTTCTGCCAAACAGGATACCCTGCCAGCACGATTTTTCAATTCGATCCCATAAATTTAGTCCTGACAGGATTCAGTTATCAGGTTCCTCTTTTACCTGGCGCTGCAGGTCAGGTCGCGGGTGATCTTTTCTTTACTGATGAAAATTGGTTTGAAGGTATTAGTTGTATGGGCGGCTTGATGCAGGCTACTCCGGAAGACCAACTTTTTGTGCTCGAAATGTACCTCTATGCCTGTATGCCCCCCCCGGATCTCGATGTCGAAATGGATTTACTTTCCAGCCCAATCATTCCTGAATCTGGCGGCGATCTGATATTAGATCTAACAATCGTCATTCAGGATTCGATTTATACAAATATCAATCTAGCTCTCGATGCTACGTACCTTGGATCACCTTCTGTGACTCTCGTTGAAAGAACCCTATCTGACTATGAGCCCGGTATGATAATTGAGCGGACGAACGTTCGGGTTCCCATCTCTTCAACCTGGGCTGGTGGAATTTACTCCCTGCTTCTCAATAATGGACTTTGGGCAACGAATTGGGAGTATGATGGATTTGGTTTCATAAAAGAAGGCGTAGCTGAATCAGGTTACACGGCCTCAGTTCCAGATGACTGGGCCAATCCCTTCTATATAGATGCTGAAGTCTCTGCAACAGCAGGCAAAGCGCCCTTCGCTCCGACCGACGATCAATGGGATCTTCTATTCGAAACCAACGCTGGTGTTACTTGTTCAGACAACCAATTGTTGGGCGCTGAATTCGCAGTTGATAAATTTTACGTGACAGGTGGTAACAACGCCGCTGAACCCAATCAGGTCTACGTACTTGATGCAGATGGCGATTTGCTGTTTCAGTTCGATCAGTGGTCTGCTGATGGTTGGGGTTGGCGGGATCTGGTCTATGATGGGACATATCTGTATGGGTCAGATGATGATACTCTGAGCGCGTTCGATCTGGATGGGAATCCGGTTCATGAGATGGATATTTTAGCGCCATTGACACCGGCGAGGGGGTTGGCTCACGATCCCGCCACAGATCATTTCTGGTCGGGATCATTCAGCAGCCCATTGTTCGAATTTGACCGTGAAGGCAACCTGATCTGGTCCGGATCTTCCGGTCTCTCGGGGATATATGGTCTCGCGTGGGATCAATTCGCGCCTGATGGTCCCTGGTTGTGGATTTTCGATCAAAGTGGCACTCCCTCGACGACGTTTTATCAGTTTGACCCTGACAATCATGTATTGACCGGTTTGAGCTATACGGTGCCTTTAATCGGTACCTCTGTTGATCAAATAGCCGGTGGCGCATTCCTAACTAACGAATTCGATATAAGCAATATATTGATTGGAGGATTAACACAGGGAACGCCCGACGACCAGATCTTTCTGTTGGAAATGTACTGGTATTGGGTACCGCCCTCTATGGTAAATCTGGTTTATCAATCCGGATCTCCGGTACCGGCGTCAGGGGGGCAGATTATCTATGATTTGTACATAGAAAACAATGAAATGATTCCCATCAGTTTCGATGCTTGGTTGGACGTTGAACATGAAGGAGGTGATCCGATTACATTAGTACAACGCCATATCGATAACATGCAGCCCTGGTGGGTGATCAGTAGAGAGAGTATGGTTTTACCGATTCCTTCTGGATGGCCTGGCGGCACCTATGAATTATACTGTAGGATGGGGATTTATCCGGGAGATGTCTGGTGCCACGACTTTTTCTCATTTTTTAAATTACCTGGTAGTGATGGACGTATTCAACCGTGGGTTCCGGCCGGTGTACCCAATCCGTTCGATCAAATCATCAAAGATGGTACAGTTCAGGTTGTTACCGAGTTCAAGCTGATCGGCGCTTATCCGAATCCGTTCAACCCGACGACAACCATCAGCTATGCTCTGCCGGCCGCAGGCACAGTTGAGCTGTCCGTCTTCGATATCAGTGGCCGTGAAGTAGCGAAGCTGGTGGATGGCTATCGTGATGAAGGCGTCCACGAAGTTCAATTTGACGCATCCTGCGTCTCATCAGGGATCTACTTTTGCAGATTGACATATGATGGTCGAGTTGAGATAGAAAAATTGGTACTAATGAAATAAATTCCCCATGAATTTACCCCCAGGCCGGTTTATTGGATCGGCCTTTTTTTTGAAATAAAAGACTAAATCAGTCCTTGCGAATCACCCGTATTTTAATTAACTTTTTAAAATCTACTTTACTTTAAACCAGGAGTTATGATGGAGCTTTTAAGAAAACTGACTGCAGCGACTGGTATATCCGGCCGGGAAGAGGATGTGCGAGCCTTGATCATCAAGGAGATGAAACCTCTGGTAGACGATGTGAAGACCGATGTGATGGGCAACGTTATCGGCTATAGAAAAGGGAAGAAAGATACACGCCTGGTGATGGCTGGTCACATGGATGAGATCGGTCTGATCATTAATCATATAGATGATAAGGGATTCCTGCGCGTATTGCCGGTGGGCGGCATCGATCCCCGGACGTTAATGGCACAACGCGTCGTGGTGCATGGCAAGAAGGAGCTGGACGGCGTCATCGGCACGAAACCGATTCATATCCTCTCTGAAGAAGAGAAGAAGAAGGCTCTGAAAGTAGAAGACTATTTCATTGATTTAGGCTTGCCGGGCGAAGAGGTAAAAAAACTGGTGTCAGTGGGCGATACCGTCACTTGGAATCGTGAATTTACCGAGATCGGTGATTGCTATACTTCTAAAGCCTTCGATGATCGTATCGGAGTTTATGTCATTCTTGAAGCTCTGAAGAAATTGAAGGGGAAGGAACTTCCGGTCGAGGTGTATGCTGTGGCTACAGTGCAGGAAGAAGTCGGGGTACGCGGTGCGACGACGACAGCCATCGGTTTGGAACCGGATATCGGCATTGCCGTCGATATAACATTGGCAAACGACATTCCCGGACCGGCAGAACATCAGCAGATCAGCCGTTTGGGTGAAGGCGCTGCGATTAAAATCATGGACGGTCACTCGATCTCAAATCCAAAGTTGGTTAAGCACTTAGCCAAAATCGCAGAGAAGAAGAAGATCAAATATCAATATGAGATTTTACCGCGGGGCGGAACGGATGCCGGTGCATTGCAGCGTTCGACGAAAGGCGCTGCCGTGACGACGATTTCGATTCCCACGCGTTATGCCCATTCACCGGTTGAAACAATCCATAAGGATGACGTCAAAGCCAGTATCGATCTGTTGGTTGCCTTCATCCTGGACGCAGGAAAAGAGAACTACACCCTTTAAGCTAAACCAAATCACAAAGCAGTTTAATGTCACCAAAAATAAGCGTGCGCGCCGCGGCGGGCACGAGAGATTTCCTCCCTGAAGAGATGGCGCTGCGGAATTATGTCCGTAACGTCATCGAGACCTCCTTCCAACGCTTTGGATTCCAACCTTTAGAAACCCCTGCGATAGAGCGACTGGACGTCCTGACCGGCAAATATGGTGAAGAAGCTGACCGTCTGGTATTCAAGATTTTGAAGCGGGGCCGGGAGCTGGAAAAGGGGCTTGAAAGCGGGGATTTAGCTGACCTGGCGCTGCGCTATGATCTGACGGTGCCGTTGGCGCGGGTCGCCGCGATGAATCACGGAAGCTTGGTTTACCCGTTTAAGCGGTATCAAATTCAGCCGGTATGGCGAGCTGAACGCCAGCAGAAAGGGCGTTATCGCGAATTCGTGCAGTGCGATGCTGATATTGTGGGCAGCAGCACGATATCCGCCGATGCAGAAATTATTGCGCTGACTTACGAAATCCTGACCGCGTTGGGGATTCCCAAATTTTGCATTCATGTCAATCACCGGAGTATCCTGCATGACATAATCACCGGGGTTTGTGGTGTTACCGAAGATAAATTCGTCGCGGCGTGTGTTGCTGTCGATAAGTATGATAAGATCGGTTGGGAGGGTGTACGCGAGGAACTGGATCGCAGAGGATTGACCAAGACCATGGTCGAAGCGGTTATTACTGCTTTGAATTTCAGCGGGCTGCCTGCCGATGTGATGGCTGAGACTGCGAAACAGTTCGAGGAATTTCCCGAGCTGCTATCAGCATACGGCGAAATGAGCCGGCTCTTTGAGGAATTGCAGGCGCAGGGCGTGCCGGAAGAGAGCCTCAGCTTTACGCACTATCTGGCGCGCGGTTTGGATTATTATACGGGACCGATTTTTGAGACCATCGTGGAGGAGCCGAAGATCGGTTCGATTACAGGCGGCGGGCGTTATGACCAGTTGATCGGAATGTTTTCAGGCCAGGATATCCCTGCGACCGGCACGACGATCGGCATCGAACGTATCTTTGACGTGATGCGCGAGTTGCACCTTTTTGACGCGGAGATCGATGCGCCCGTACAAGCGCTGGTGGCAGTATTTTCTAAAGAGACGAGATTAGAGTCGCTTAAAATCGCGGCTGAATTACGGCGTGCCGGAATCAAGACTGAGATTTACCTGGATGAGGCGAAAAAGCTGGGCAAGCAATTCGCGTATGCTGATAAAAAAAGAATCCCTTTCGTCATTATCGCCGGACCGGATGAAATCGCCAAGGGTGAAGTGACCATTAAGGATCTGAAAAAAGGCGAACAGAAGGTGGTTGGCAGGGGGAAGATTTGTCAGGCGCTGAGAGCTCCAATTACCCAGTCCTGAAACCGGTGCAGTCAAACCTGAATAAATAAAGCCGTGGGCATTTAACCACGGCTTTTGCTCTCTTTATAGGCTGATAAAATGCTTTTCAAAATTCCGAAAATAGACCACTTCATCAATACCATCCAGCAATAATAATCGCCCCGCCTCTTTGATACCAGCGCCGATATCCTTACCTTCATGAGCGTCTGATCCGATAGTGAACATAACGCCTGCTCTCGCCAATGCTTTTCTAAGGGGCAAGGTGGGATGGACTTCCTGCATCGCCTCGATGCGCCAGCCGCGGGTGTTGACTTCGACCGCGACCTGTTTGATGGCAAGTCTTTGTGCCAATTCTGCAAAGATATCCTGCGAAAAATCAGGAGGAGTCTCAGGAGGATGTGACAAGGAGCGGCGGATGTAATCGATATGGCCGATGACGTCAAAAAGATCTGTATTAACGGCTTCATTGAGGGTGTCGTAATAGAGTTGGTAAAGCTCCTGCAACGACTTATTTCTATGGATGGAAGTTCCGGAGGAATCGACGGTATCGATATACCAATCGTCTATGATATGGACGGAACCCATGAAATAATCAACCGGCAGTTCACGCCGCATCCAGGCATAACGATCCAGCACGTCGGGATGATAATCCAGTTCCAATCCACACAGAATCTGTATCTGACCTGCAAACTCATCCCTGAGATGTAGGACGCGATTGATATAATCCTCGATTTCCCGCTCTTCCAGTCCGCGGTAGCGCGGGTCGTTTAAAATGGAGGGACCATGTTCGCAGAACCCTAAAATATCCACACCATTGTGCAACGCTGATTGCACAAATGAATGAAAAGCCCCCGGTCCGCAGCGCCAGGGGGATGGGTGTGTATGCAAGTCGATGGTGATCATGGAACACCCTGAAAGGAAGCCGTGATCTCCATGCGGCTGAAGCAGCGTTCGACGCCGTCAATCTTATTCAACTCTGCCGCGGCAGACAATACCTGGTCAACGTCCCAGCGCAAGGTTGTTCCGCCGTGACGCAGTTTAATATGGTTAATTTTGATATCAGAATTCTGCAATTCCTGTGAAATGACACGGGCCAAAGCCACATAGACATCGTTCGCTTTGCCGGCGAAAATGTCGATTTCAACGACGAAGGCTTGAGGGTTTTCAGGTGATTCAACGACCAAAATTTCGGCATTTGGAAATCCTGCGTGACTGAAACGATTCAGGAAAATACCTTCCAATTGTAATGGATCAGTGATGCGATGTTTAGCCATATAGGCATCAGCAATGTTCTGACGCAAATCTATATAGGCGCCGAAGGTCTCTTCCCGTTTCTCACTCCAGATATTTCTGTCAGAAGGAGACTCCAGCATACCCGTCAACTGATTGATACGGTTTTCCAACAAAAGTAGACGCTGGTAAATCTGTTCGAGGACTGACGGATTCCCGGCTAAATCTTCTTGCTGGGCGTCGAGAATTGTGGTTGTCCATTCTGTAAAATTGGTTTTGAGCTCTTCCACGCGAAGCCGGTCAGTTCCAGGATCAGTCATCGGCTGAAGGGGTTCTTCACTTGAACTGGAAGTTTCCTGTATTGCAGTACTGCTATCAGACACGCCCGAATCAATCAGGTCAGGATACCTGGTTTTGCGCGGCGCTCTGGGAAGGTAACTGTTGCAAAAATCGGTCAACTGAAACTTGCGTTCAGACCATCGCTGCAGTTCCCGCGGTTGCTGTGAATATGGCGCTACAGTCGCTTTGGCGTCGTACACGTATTTGGTTAATCCGGAATCGATGATCAGCTTGAACATTCCACCGGAAACGCGCGCGGCATAGTAAACGGATTCGATATTGGCTTGCCCCAGAAGCTTGATCCGCAGCAGGGATGATTCAGGCAGTTCAGTTGACCCGCGCACCTGACCATTTTCTAAAATACACACCGGATGGATGGAGTACCCGTTGTCTTCCAGCGATTTTCTGAAAGCCAGGTCTTTTATCGCATCGTAATTATCCACCTTCTGGCGATTGAAATCGCTGCGAATCTGGTTTGCTTTATATACCGGTCTGTAAACTGCCAGAAGAGAGTTTACTTTGGCGTCCAACTCATCCAGCTTGTAGAAAATTCGCTCGGGTGAAAAGCCCTTATCAAGGAGGTAATCCTGCCTTTGAGCGGTATCCAGCCATTGGTTAATATGCAATTCAATTTCGACCTGATTATTCGCTTGAGTTTTCTGAAAGAGAAGGTACCAGGTCCCGAAAGAGACGACAGCGATTACAAAAATAATTGCCAGCCAACTGAACCAGGAATTACTAAAGCGGGATTTTTTCGTTGTATAGTCGGCAGTTATGGCAGCCAGGTCTTCTGGAAGCAGGATCTTTATCTCATCGTCAGGGATTTCAATGACATCTTCAAACGGCAGGACATCTTCAATCGCTTCAGTACGCTGCTCATCAAGCGTTACGTCGTCATCCTCTTCGAAATCAAATTCCGCTTTCTCCTCAGCTCGCAGTAATCTTGTTTTAACGCTTAAAAGTTTCAATTGGCGATCAGTTTCAATCGCTTCGGATAAGGAAACCGATTTCATAATAACGATGGGGCCTAAGGGGAGCTGCTCTTCCAGATCTCTCTCGCTGAAACCGGAGATGCTGCTGATCAGTTTCAGGCCCTTCTTTGAATTGGGAACTTCAGTGACTTCTAAATCGTAAAGTGCCATCGTTTACACGCGCTAAACCGTTATTTTGTTGGTGACAGCCGTCTGGTTACGGCAGAAATTTCTTCCGGCAGAAAGAATCGCAGCAACCAGAGCATTGTGAGAAAAAGTGGAATCAGGATCAGCTTCAACAACCAGAAGGTCTGGAAGAACGGAAGCATTGAGACAGCATAAATGACTGCGGTGCAGATAGCAATCAGCAGAACCCGCTTCCACTCGTAATCGACGCGATAATACGGGCGTATCAGGAAATAGAGCAGAACAGCCAGAGAAAAGTAAGATATCAGCGTCATCCAGGCGGCAGCCATCATCCCGTAAATTGGGATCAGCAGGATATTGCCTCCGATATTTATTGCCGCGGCGATACCGGTGGCAATCGGCATTAATCCGGTCTTCTTCTTAAGATAGACTCCGACCATGAAATTGGCATAAGCTCCGTTGCAAATATGGGCGAGGAGAATGATCGGGAATACGTTCAAGCCTTCCCAGTAATCCGGGTTGATCAGAATACCAACCACCGGCCAGGAAGTTGTCATGATCGGTTTGATGGTAAAGACCAGGAGCAGGAAGATCGAGCAGGTCACCAGGCAGAAGTAGGTGAACACCCGGGAAAAAGTCTGCTTGGCTTCCTCTGTGTCAGCGATACTTAAGAAGAATGGCTGCCAGGCAAAGCGGAATCCCATGGTGACGACTGCCATAAAGAGTCCTAGTTTATATCCCACGCTGAAAATACCAACGATGCTTAATCCCAGAATCACTTCCAGAATCTTGCGATTAGCCAACTCAATCACCATCACGAATAGCTGTGAAGGGACGTTGGGAAAGCCGAAAGTGAGGTATTCTTTAAGCTTATCAAATTGGATTGAAAAGGTCAGGTTTTTTAGGATGCTGGGCAGCAGAAAAAGAAGCTGCAGCGACGCGGCGATGAAATTTGCCTCAATTACCCCGGCAATGCCGCGATCAAAAACCGAGATCAGCAATATGGCCAGACCGATATTGATAGCGACACCGGTAGTTTTCAACGCCATGAAAGGGAGCGATTTTTCGACGGCCCGCAACCAGAGATAAGGGTAGATACCTAACGTTTCCACAAAGAGAAGCGCGCCGCTAAGCAGGATCAGATAGCTGCTGCTGATACCCAGCGATTCCGGATTTTCAAAGACCAGGGACACCAGCCAGGCTGCAGAAAAGGCGATGATGATGGAAAAAAGCGTCGAGGTAATAGTGGCTGACCAGAAGATCGTACTGAAGATTTTCTTGCGCTGCTGATTGTCATTTTCGAGGATGTAATAACGCAGGAAGGTTACATCGAATCCGTAGGCATAAAGCACCAGCGCCAGAGCGATAAAGGTGTAAAGCAGAGTCACGGCGCCGTATTCTTCAGGATTCAGTGCATGAGTCAGGTAGGGGAGGAGAATAAAGCTCACCATGCGGGTCAGGATGTGACCCATCCCATAGACGGCAGAGTGCTTCAGCAAGCGACGGATTTGTGGGAACATTTAAGGGATGTGTTAAGCTGAACAGGTCCTTATTTTAAAAGTAGAACTGATTCGGTTACCATGGATTCGTCCGTCACCAGACGAATATGATAGATTCCCGAGGGCAATCCAGCGGCATTCCATATTACCTCTCTATAACCCGGCATTAACCGGCCTTCCCAAATCGTGGAAACCAGTTGACCGGCTGTTGACCAGGCTTCCAAGCTGGCTGCTGCAGGTTTAAACGCTTCTAACAAAATGGTCAGGCTTGGATTGAATGGATTGGGATACGTTGACGCGATGGCGAAACTATTGATGATATCTATATTTGCAAAGGGATCAACTGGGTCCTGATTAAAGAATATCGCACCCATATCAGTCGTCGTGCCGTCGGGATCAATTGGATCAAAAGGCGATCCTGCATCGATGCATGGGGAAGTTTCGGTCAAGTCGTAAAGGCGATTTCCCCAAGAGACATATTCGGGGTCGTCCTCGATGGCGCCCGTGCCGGGAGAGCAGTTCGAATAGGCGCCCTGTCCATTTTCAAAGAGGCAGTTATAGCCCAGAAAATCAGACGAAGTCTGGCAATGGATTCCCCATTCTACGTTTCGATCGACGATTGAGCTGGTCAATTCAATGTTGTTATTGGCGCAGGAGATTCCGCTGCCACCGTTCGTTGAGATAGTCAGATTGGAGGCATACAGCGAAGTTGAAGAGAGGAATAGACCATGATATCCGTTATGATGAATGATAGATCGGAAAGCATTCAGTTCGGCGCAGAAAGTCAGAGAAACGCCGTACCCGCCGTTGTCTTCAATTTCGACCTGGGTCAGCACCACGTCACCCAAACTCACGCCGTTGACGCCGTATCCGAGGTTATTTCCAATGTAACCTCCTACGACAGTCAAGGTGCCGCCATTGCTGGCATTGATGCCGTGGCCGTAGGATCCGGAACAATATGTGATTGTACATCCAGTAACCGTAGCGGTTGAATTTTGCAGAGAAATGCCGGACCCACCGCCCTGAGTGATCACACAATCGCTTAGTGTTATATCAGAATCGATAGCTCGAACCGGCGACAGATCGCTGGCGCGCAGGAGACAATTATGTACGTAAATCTGACTGTCATCGACATTCAGGCAGCGGTCCGCGGCTTCGATGCGGCAGTAGTTAATGCTGGTAATTCCAGGCAGGATATTCTGAAATTCAAGACCAGTCCAGGAACCGGGTGTGGTGCCGAAGAGACTGCGAAAAACGACAGAATCGGTTTCCGTGCCCTGCACGATCAGGGCGCCCTGAATCACAAAATCATAGTGATCGTAAAACTGGACTTGAACGCCTGAAAGGATGGTCAATGTCGATCCTCCCGGAACATAGCAGTCACCCATCACCCAGTAATCTAGTTCGGTCTCAGCCCAAGTTCCTGAAACGGCTCCAGAGATTTCGATCTGGGCAAACGCTGTTGCGCAGTATATGAAGACGAAAAAGTAAGCGAATTTACGCATGATGGTTCCTCTCGTTCGATGCCTGCTGTTAATGACCGTAGGTGCCTTTTCGTTCTACTTCGGTGATGGAAGTATCGAAAGTCGGGCGTTTTTTTGTTGTGGCGATCTCCCAGGTCAATGAAGTTGCAAATCGGGTGACACGCAGCAGTTTATCGTAGACGATTTTTTCAGGAACGTCTCGAGGGCTGGTATAATCACTGTGGAACCCGGTAAAGAGAAACATAGAAGGGATCTGCTGTGCATGGAAAGGAACATGATCGCTGGAGCTGTGAAAGGTAAGCACGGGTTCCAGCAGCAAGTTTAAATCCTGTTGATCGAGCTGCTTTGCTATTTCTGCGAAAGCAGGAGTCTGACCGGAATAAAAGACCATCAGCAGATCTTTCTCGCCAGAAATGGAAGGATCGAACATGGCTCTGAACTGAGGAGAACCATCCCGTCCAATCTCATCCATGTTTATCACCGTGATGATTTTATCCAAAGGGTAGGGGGGGTGCTGAATAAAATAGTTTGCGCCCAGACTACCCTTTTCCTCCGCGCCACTGGAGAGGAAAATGATGGAATTCGCTGGTTTCCCAGATGATCTGGCGGTCGCTTTCGCGATTCCTAATAGTCCCGCCACGCCAGAGGCGTTATCATCAGCGCCCGGGTATAGTTTGCCGTTCTTGATCCCCTCATGGTCATGGTGAGCCATAACCAGCACTGCATTGTCGGTCTGGCCGGGGAGAAAGCCGATAACGTTAGCTGTAGCTGTATCCTGAATGTCTTTATATCGTATTTTCAGAGTCAGAGTTACAGGATCTCGCTGGTGATCTTTGAGTAGACGTGGTTCATTGGGGAGAAGATATTGGTAGGCTTCAAAGTAATGAGCGTCTCCTCCGACGAACTCTTCAGCTGCATCGGAATTCAGATAAATCACGGGGAAATCTGATTCATAGCCGGGCAACTGTACGATAGGATCAAACATCTTTTCAGCTTTGTTACCGAACTTTTCGACGATTCCTGCAGAATCTGTTTTGACAGAGGCTGCGATCAGTAATCCCAAAGCGCCCTTTGATTGGGCGATCCGCGCTTTTACGACATCGCGACTGTATTTGGTCGGATTGCCACGTTCGCCGTTGAGCCTGGATGATCCGTCTTCAAGACGCGGCTCTCCGTCTATTACTAGAACGAATTTGCCTGAGATATCGGTCTGCTGATAATCGTCCCAGTTGAACTCTGGCGCTGTGATACCGTATCCGCAAAGGATAACTTCACCACAAATGTCGTAATCCTCTCCACCTTTTGGAAAAAAGAAAAACTGATCGTTCGCAGAAAAAGAGATTTGTTTGTCACCGAAATCCAGCAGGACTTTCGTGCTTTCATAGTCGGTTCTGCTGATACGCAGGGGAACATTCTGCAGATATTGCGGCGCTGATTCCAGCTCCTGCAATCCGTACTTCTCGAAAAGTGAAGCAATGTAACGCTGAGCCTGTTCAGAACCCTGCCCGGGAGCTACGCGTCCTTCCAAAGCAGGGGCACAAAGGAAATCGATGTGTGATTTCAGGTCAACTTCTTTGATCAGGCTGTAGTCAAGCTGTCCCTGAGCGGCTGCCGAAAAAAGCAGGCCGGTCAGCAGTAGACAAATCACAAATTTACGTGACAACATATATCGGTACCTCGATTCGTGTGACGATGTTAATCGGGATAGGTTTTGAACAGTTCACCCCACTTGGAATTCATAAACTGGTCTACATACTTTTTACCCTTAACTGGATACCAGTAGTAATCATGGTAGAGAAAACTGGCCCAGATAAAACCGTATACGATGGGCGTGTGAAACATCAATTTCTGGAGCGCTTTAAGCGGCCCGAACCAGAACATATCGCCGCCTGTTGAAGCCAGATTATCCCCGACCTTGAAATTGAAGTTCCAGTCCGAAATATCCTCACCCAGGACTTCGATATCTTCTATTTTGCCGCACCCCAGACCGCGTTCATGCCCTAGACGGATATATTCGAGATCCATCGGATTGAAACCCATTATCTTAGCGGCCACAGCATCGATGGCGACGCAATCGGACGAGGCCAGGATGATATCTTTTTCGACTGGAACCATGGTGCGCGGGCCGGGTCCGCTGCCGCAGAAGGTGCCGTCCATCGTGGCGAAAATACCGGAATGGATTTCTTTCTGAATCATCAACAGATCTACCAAGGTTTTGTGGATCACTGAATGCGTATAATGCCGCTTGGTATTCAGCAAACCTCCGAAGGCGTTTTTCATGGCGCCCGTCGTCGTCGTATAGATATGTGTTTTGACGGTCGGAAGATGAATGACGTTTTTGTCTAAGAAATATTCAGGGATCAGAAAACCCTCGGGATAAATTTTGTCCAGGATCAGCAACTCGCCTTTTGGTTCGTATTTGATCCACTTGATATCCTCCGGACGGAAATTATATTTGACTTCTATGCCGTACTTATTAAAGAGCCCGCGATACTTATTCAGTCGTTCTCCTTTAAAAGCATTCGTGACAACAGTTTCATTCTGTACACAAACGATTTCTTGGTAACCCGCTTTTTGCAGACCGAGGATGGAGGCTTCCAGTTGCCAGGGAGTCGTGTTAGCTCCGGGGTACAGAAAATGCCAGCTTATGTTATCCTTGAGGATGGTAGGTTTACTTTTATCCAGAGCCTCGGTAATCCCGGCCATTTCCTGAGCCCTGATATAATCTTCGACGACTGTCTCAGGGCTGGTTTTTAAAACGACTACTTTGCTCCGTTCAGCTTTTTTTACTTCTTCAGGCATAGTCAATTCCAGTTTATGATATTTTGAAATCATCTTGAAAAGGTAAGATACAGTAAATTCTAATAAGAATCAAGACTTTTCAACGTCCGAATCCGCCCAAATTATCATCTGAATGATCCTCTTTTTATGGGGGAGAAGCCTGACAAGCTTCTTTCCTTGATCATTATAAGCTTGACAAAATGTATTTTTTTTTGTACATTTATAGTTCACTGCATTTGCACCTTGCAGATGCAATTATCCTGAAATAGTGACGGCGGGCACATGTTTATGCCGCATATTTGCTTAAAATTTAACTGAGGTGATACTTTGCTGAAGGATCTAAATGACATTGAACGCTTTCTCAAGGAACGCGAAATCGTCATGGTTGACTTGAAATACACCGATCTTTTCGGAGGCTGGCATCATGTCACGCTGCCAGCTTCACACGCCACTCCAGAAGTGCTGGAGAAGGGGATCGGATTCGACAGTTCATCGATTCCTGGTTTCAAGTCAATCGAAGCGGGAGACATGTGTCTGTTTCCTGATCCCAAGACGGCATTTATTGACCCTTTCTGGGATGAATCCACGTTATCCTTTATTTGTACGATAAATGAAGCTGACACCAAAAAACCGTTCTATCGCGATCCCAGGTCTATTGCAGAAAAAGCAGAGGCCTATCTGCAGACTACCGGTGTGGCCGATCGGTCACAATGGGGACCGGAATTCGAATACTTCGTCTTCTCCAGCGTGAACTTTGAAGATGAAACTCATTGGCAGTCTTATCGTTTGGACGCTCCCGAGGCACACTGGAACAGTCACGATATAGAGATCCACGGCTCCGGGCTGACCATGCCGCCAAAAGGGGGCTATCACGCCATTCCGCCTGTAGATCAGTATTATAATCTACGCTCTCAAACGGTAAAATATCTCCAGGAAGCGGGTGTAGAAGTTCATTATCATCATCACGAGGTCGGGTGTCCATCGCAGCAGGAGATCGAAGTTGTGCTGGGACCTTTGGCTCGCATGGCTGACGTTGCGATGATGGTGAAGTATTTCGTAAAAATGACGGCTCAGGAGAATGGTTTTTCAGCGACCTTTATGCCTAAACCGATGTATCGGGAAGCGGGTTCCGGGATGCATTTTCATCAGCACCTGTTCAAGGGCGATCAGCCGGTGTTCTTCGATGAAAAAGGATCTTATGCAAATCTGTCAAAGGTCGCTCTTTCTTACATCGCCGGCATTTTACAACATGCTCCGGCGCTGCTGGCTTTAACGAATCCATCGACAAACTCGTATAAACGTTTAGTCCCGGGTTATGAAGCGCCCGTCAATATGTTCTTTTCTCTGGCGAATCGTACTGCGGCTGTCCGCGTTCCGAAGTACGCCAACGCACCGCTGGACAAGCGGATTGAATTCCGCAGTCCGGACGCTACGTGCAATCCTTATATCGCCATGGCGGCGATACTGATGGCCGGTATTGATGGCATTAAAAAGAATCTGGACCCGACCGAATTGGGTTTTGGACCCTACGACCAGAATCTGTTTGCTCCGGAACATGAAGACCTCCGCCGTCAGATTAAAGGGCTGCCTGTTTCTTTGAATCGCGCTTTCAAAGCTTTGGAAGATGACCACGACTTTCTGACCGCGGGCGATGTTTTTCCAAAAGATATTGTTCGCACCTGGATCGACTATAAACTGAAAAAGGAATTCTTGGAAGTACGTAACCGGCCTCATCCTTACGAGGTTGCCCTGTACTATAACTGCTGAAAATGCTCGTATGCGCCGGTTTTTCCGAATAGGAGGCGGGGTGACCAGTGGGGTTAAAAAGAGATAAAAAAAACTTGCTTCTGAAATCGCATTTTCTTTAACTTGTTGTACCGGTAAGATACCGGTCGGGAGGGCAATGAAGACTGGCTACAGATTCTGATGCCGTAAAACGGCTAATTTCCCGATATAGCCAAAAAAAATAGGATAAACAAGTGGAGAACACGCTTCTGGCTGCTTGCAACTGATTTGTAATTCATTGAAACCAAGTAGATTACTCCAAAGGAGGGGTCCGAGATGAGGCGATCTTATCTTATCCTACTGCTCGGCGTTGCCATCGTTTTTATGAACTTTGGACTTACCGCTGTCGCTCAAGAAGGACTAGAATTCAATCTTGAAACTTCGGCATTGATTTCCAGTAAAGTGAATTCGATGCTTATTTCGGGAGACGTTGCTTACGCTTTAACCGCATACGGTATTGAGTCATTCGATATCACCGATCCCGCTGCGCCTGTTCAGATGGGTGTCGTGACCACCCCAGGTTTGAGTACAGTAGGTGAGTTATCCGGTGATATGATTTACCTGGCTGATGGACCGCGCGGTTTGACATTCATCGATGTAACTGATACCGAGTCGATGCTCTACGTCAACACCTTTGACGTCAACGGGACCTGTCGCGGCATGGACATCCTGGGTAGTTATGCCTATTGTGCTGTAGAAGATGCCGGTTTAGTCATTGTCGATGTGACAAATCCGCTGGACCCTCAAATAGTGTCTGAAACAGCCTTAGGAGATCAGGCGACTTCAATCTCAGTCGAAAACGACTATGCTTTTATTGCTGCCGGTTCATCCGGTTTGCTGATCTATGATGTCATAGATCCTGCGAACCCAATATCGGTCAGCTCTTTGGCGACACCCGGCGCTGCCTGGACATTGGCAGTCAACTTAGGCGTGGATCTTGTGGCTGTCGCTGATGGTCCGGACGGCGTTACATTAATTGACGTTTCCGACGTCGCCAACCCGTTCATCATCATGACTGCGCCAACCGCTGGTCCAGCCATGCATATCGCCTTTTCAGCGACTCATGTCGTAGTCAGTGAGATGGATGCTGGAATCGAAGTGTTAGATCTTGCCGGTTCAGTTGTCGGTAACTTCCCCACGCAGGGCGATGCCTTAACTTCAGTTATCGATGGCACTCTGGCTTTTGTCAGCGAGACCCGCACCGGTTTCGAGGTTGTCGATATCACGGATCCAGCTATCCCTGTAGGGGTCTCTTACTGGGCGGAAAGCGGTGGTCCTCGTACTGCACAGCGTGCTGGAGATATCGCTTACATTGCGAATTACAGCGACGGTCTGGCCATCATGGATATGACGAATCCATTAGATCCAGTACTGTTAGCTTCTGTTCCGACTGCCCTCTGGTGCTATGACGTTATCGTGGATGGTGATTATGTTTACCTCCTCGATTGGCACGGCGAATTTACTGTCGTCGACGTAACCGATCCTTCCAACCCGGTCGTTGAGTATGAACTGTTCCTGGGGGAGAGCATCCGCTCTATGTCCATGTGCGGAAACTTCGTCTATGTCGTCAGCTATTTGGATGGCATGAGAGTCATCGAAGTAACTAATCCCTTAGTGCCCACTGTCGCCAACGAAATCGCCATTCCGTACATCTGTAAGGGCGCCGACTGCGGCCCAGGTTACCTTTACGTTTCAGCCTTTGAAGGCGGAGTTCAGATTTACGATTTGGCAGACCAGGCAAATCCGGTTCTGGTGGGAACCTATGACGCCGATGGCAATGTCCGCATGACAACCGATGTCGGCGATCTGCTCTACGTTGCAGCCGAAGATGAAGGCGTTTTAGTCCTGGACATTTCCGACCCGACCGCTCCGGCATTACTCTGGACCCTTGAATTTGAATCAACTGTCTACGGCGTCTCAGTTTACAGCAACTACCTATATGTAGCTTGCGCTGAGGGCGGTATGTCAGCTTTCAATATCAGCGATCCGCTGGTTGAACCAACCTGGTATGGTGAGACCGATTCCCCGGGATTTGCTTATGAAGCGATCCCCTGGGATGATGACTACGTGTTGCTCTGTGACACTTATGCGCTGGAAATTTATTCTCAGATGGTGGTCGGTATCAAGAGCCAACCGACGCCGACGCCGGTCAGCTTCAAATTTGAAAGCGCTTATCCGAATCCGTTCAACGCGACCACTACTCTGAACTTCAGCATTCCATTGGCAGGCGATGTGAAAATTGCCCTCTATGATGCCATGGGACGCCAGGTAGGTGTGCCGTTTGACGGAATGCTGCAGCAGGGCAGCCATCAACTGCACCTGAATGCAGCTAATTTGTCCAGCGGGATGTACATTGCCAGCATCAGTTCGCCCTGGGGGGATCAGGCTCAACGAATTGTGCTGCTGAAATAGCTGGGGAGCGAACTCTTAAGCTCAACTTAATCCGATTTACCGGAGGAACCCCCATTCTGGCTTACAGAGTGGGGGTTCTGTATTTAATCTGGAGGCAGACCATGAAATATCGCTATCTGATTTTAAACGCCATTTTTGTAATGGCGATTTTACATTTGTCGGCGACTGCCACACCCTACTGGACAGAGAAAGACTTTCAGGCACAGCAGGCAGACCGTGCCATAAGCCGTAGTATCGAGCGATTTACTTTACAGCCAGCCACCGACGATAGTTATGCTCTCCTGTTTGAGTACGTGCAAATATGCGACTTCTTAGCTTCCATGCAGGAGTTGAATCCATCCAATCCTGAATACGGCGGAATGCACGAAGGCGAAACGCCTGAGCTGTGGGCTATAGTGCAGACAGACAATACGCAGGAGGCCATCCGGGTTTGGAGCACATTTGGGCAAATATCCGGCGATTTAGAGACGTATCGCCTTAACATCGAAGCGGCCTGGGAATATACCATGAATTTCCCAGCTTATGATGAAGAGGGCGACGTCAGCGATTACTATCGTGTGCATAATTGTGGTTGGGGATTGGTCGCGGAAACGAAATACCGTGAAGTTTACGCGGATGACAGCCATCTCTGGTACGCGGATTCCTGCGCCTGGTATATAAAAAATCACCGCTTGGGTTACAGCGGTTTCGGCGGTTTCTATGACAGTCTGCATCCACTGGTAGAGGGCTGGGGGGCTGGGACTCTTTACGATTATGGCATCGAGCAGAGTGACCCTGAAGCAGTTAATCATGCCCTCGAAGTTGGCGGAGACGTGCAAACCTGGATCTCGGCTGATACTTCTCGCCTAAACGATAATGAAGCCTGGGCAATGAGTGGTGGCACGGCGATGTGGGGAGTATGCCGTTCTGTCTTCGTTGCTGATCCGGCCGCCGGACAAGCATGGCTTCCGACGGTATTACCCGCGATGGATACTTACGCTGGTCTGGGTGAATGGAATAATAGCTGGAACGTCTGGTATGCGCACGCCTATCATGCCGCAGCCGCAGTTTCAAATGATCCGACTCTGACTGGATTGGCGTACGCTCTCGTCGATACTCTGCTGGATGCAGACACCGATCATGATGGCGGCATTATGGCGACGTCGACTGATCCGGTAACCGCGGATCAAAGTTGGGTCTCCTGTTATCTCGATTATATGGGAATGGAGGCCTTTATTCTGGATTATCCAGATTGGGATGCCGGGATTATCGGCTTTATCGAACCGTCCGAAGGAACCCTGATAGTACGAAACTGGCCGTACGATATAACCGTTCTGGTGGGGAATACAGGCTTGGAAGCCTTTGGCGCGTTTGATATTTCTGCCACTGGAGATTTCCAGGCATCCAGTTCAGGATATTTAGAATTCGCGGGAGCGGATTCCATTCATCTGGGCGAGTGGATTCCCGCTTCGCCTGGGTATGCTTCCATCTTCTGCACGATCTCTCCCGGAGGCGAGCGCGATGATAATGATACATTAAGGTTTGAAGCTGACGTCAAGGGGTGGGGAGGAGTCGAGGGGATTGTCACTGACGCCTTCAGCAATGAACCGATAACGGCAACTCTCTATTTCTACCGTGATAATCAGCCTGATGAGCCGATGTTCACCGTTGGTACCGATCCACTGACAGGTTTGTATGAGATAGAAATCGTGGAAGGGAATTATCATGTGGTGATAGAGCCTGAAATCCCCTATACAAGCCGCGAAGTTTTTGATGTTGAAGTGATTGTGAATGAGAATACCTACTTGGGCTTCGAACTGATCGCTGCGCCGATCCTGCTCGTCGATGACGATGGGGGAGAAGGCTATGAATCGTACTATAGCGTTCCTTTGCTTGCCAGCGGTTTTGATGCCTATAGGTGGAACACAGCGTTAAATGGAGAACCGGAAAGCGAACTCAACCTGTTTAGCGCGGTCATCTGGTTTACCGGAAACGAAACGACAGAATCTCTTACTTCCTCAGAGCAGATGATTCTAGAAGAATATTTAGACGCAGGTGGAAATCTTCTGCTGACGGGACAAAACATTGCTGAGACCTGTGATGGCTCGGATCTGCTTTCAGATTATCTGGGCGCGGCGCTGGAAACTGGTAATGCTTACCAGCAGCAGGTTGCAGGCATTATAGGCGATCCTGTGACGAATGGGATGCTGTTATCGTTTCCCGGCGCTGGCGGCGCAGGCAATCAGACTTCCACCGATGCCATCACCATCACTGGTCCTGGCATTATGGCCATGGAATATTTTGCCTCACCTAATCCCGGCGCTGCAGTTAGAGTGGAGGATGATTACAAATCGCTGTTCTTAGGCTTCGGATTAGAGGGCGTTGCAGGGATGATCGGAAACAGCCGACAGGAGTTTCTGGATGCGGTGCTGGACTGGTTCGAAGTGCCTCCCACTGGTATTGAAGAAGCGCCATCTGAGGCGATACCTGAAACGTTCCAAATAGTCAGCCTTTATCCGAATCCATTCAATCCTATTGCGCAGATCCAATTTGATTTGCCGGTGCGATCGCTGATAGAACTTTTGATTTATAATGTGCTGGGCGAGCTGGTTGATGAAGTGACTTTGGGGATGATGAATAGTGGCCGACAGGCTATCACATACACCTTTCCGGTCTCAATCTCTTCAGGCAGCTACTTCCTGGTTCTGAATGGAGAAGATTTCTCTGGAATGGTACAGGGAACCTTGATTAAATAACCTGCTGGAAATAAAGATTTTGATTGACTTTTAAGCGGAATTAGGTTAAATTAATAAGTCTACCCAAAATGCTCTTATGAAGGACCGTCGATGACTTTAGATAGCATGTTAGAGAGGGCCGCGAGAAGCAACCCTGATAAAGTAGCGCTGATTGAAATAAATAAACAGCTTACCTACCTGGATTTTGATAATCAGGTTAGCGCCTTAGCCAACGGGCTGCTCAACCTTGGCATTAAGCCGGGCGATTGTGTTGCCACCTTGATCCCCAAGTCTATTGAGGCAGTAGTCGCTTTCATGGCTATCGTGCGCGCAGGGGGAATCGCAGCTCCGATCAATATGCGTCAAAAAGCGGATGCGCTCCGCGTCAACTTTAAGCAGATCAATCCCTTCGCGGTTATCGCTGACCCGCTATATTATCCCATCATAAACAAATTTTACGAACCGATTCAACCTCAGGGCCGTGTCATTTTAACCGGCACCACGAGAACGAATGGATCTATTTCTTATGAAAATCTGATTGAATCGGAATCGACACGGTCACCCGAACTGAAGCTTAAAGATACACAGATTGCCTATCTGAATTATACCTCAGGGACAACTGGAATTCCCAAAGGCGCGATTACGACTCACGAAAATCTTACCTGGAATACCAAGGGCGCAGTGGAAACATTCAAGATGAACAGTGAAGACGTTCATTTGTGTATGTTCTCCATATATGCGCACCCTCATGAGATTTTCTGCCGTTCCATCTACCTGGGCGGCACTGCCGTCATTCTGGACAGCATGTATCCTAAAACTATCGCTCGGGCGATTGATGAATTTAAGGTTACCTGTGTCATGGCAGTTCCACCTTTCTTCCGGTCATTATTCCCGGTTATAAAAAGCAAGCGTTTTGACTTTTCAAGTCTCAGGATTCCAGAGGCGGGCGGCGTTTATTCTCCACCTGAGTTTTGTCAGGAATTTGAGGATCTGTTCGAGAAACGATTCCTGCCGGTTTGGGGCAGCACTGAGACCACCGGCATCGCCTTAGCCACACCTGTCGATGGTGATCATCGTCACGGGTCGTTGGGTAAACCGGTCAAAGGTTACGAAGTGCAGGTCTTAGGGGCAGGAGGACGAGAGGCGAGCGCTGATGAAACAGGTGAACTGGCAATTTCCGGTCCGGGTGTGGTGCAGGGGTATTTTAACTTGCCCGAAGACAGTGAGAGAGTCTTTCACACCGGAGTCTGCCGCACTGGAGACATGGTACGGCGAGATGAAGACGGCTTCTACTACTTCCTGGGCCGCCGCAGCGGCTTGATGAAAGTTGCCGGCATGAAAGTGTATCCCCAGGAACTGGAGCAGTGCTTGTTGAAACATCCGGGAATTGCAGAAGCAGCGGTGGTATCCCTGCCGGATCGCTTAAGGGGAGAAATACCGAAAGCTTTCGTTTCGCCGAAACCAGGTGTCGAACTCGATGAAAATGAAATCCGTGCTTATTGCCGCGAAAATATAGCTGATTATAAGGTTCCTACTCAAATACAGATATTTTCGGAACTACCCAAAGGTGAAGGCGGGAAAATCGCCTACACTGAACTGACTCAAACGGCAATGGACGACCTGGCTGACAGTGAATTGAAGTCAATGCAACGCCGCATCCACTCTGTCGATTCAAAAATTCTGGATTTGTTGAATGCCCGCGTCGAATTAGTTCAGCGCATCATGAGTTTGCGCAATAAAATGGATTTGCCGACCTATTCGGCAGAACGAAGCGACGAAATCATTGCGAGGGTAATCGAAGAAAATAAAGGCCCAATCTACGATGCCGCCTTAGAAGAGATCTATAAGAAGATCCTGGCGTTAGACTTGATGATACAGATGTAAATTCCACTGATCCTAATCCGGGGTAAACATGTCTACGGTACAGATAGGTGATCTGGTTATTGGTGGTCGAGAAAAGGTGATGATCGCCGGACCCTGTTCAATCGAAGGACGAGACCAATTACTGCAAATCGCACGTGAAGTAAAAGCACAGGGCGCTCAAATGCTGCGCGGCGGAGCTTACAAACCGCGCACGTCGCCACACTCTTTTCAGGGATTAGGCCCGCAAGGGCTGGTATACTTAAAAGAAGCCGCCGATGAAACAGGCCTGGTCACCGTGACGGAAGTCATGGAGTTAGAGGAACTTGACCTGATTATGAAATACACTGACGTTCTGCAGGTCGGCGCCCGTAATATGTATAATTATCCGTTGTTGAAGCGCATTGGGAAGACCAACAAACCCGTTCTGATGAAACGCAGCTTTATGGCGACCATTGAGGAATTTCTACTGGCGTCGGAATACATTCTGAAGGAAGGGAATACCAACGTCATGCTGTGTGAACGCGGCATTCGGTCTTTTGACACTATGACGCGCAACATTCTCGATCTTTCCTGTGTGCCGATTTTGAAGAAAATGTCTGGATTACCCGTCGTTGTCGACCCTTCGCATGGCACGGGTCGGAGTGATATTATTATTCCTATGACTTTGGCAGCGCTTATGGCGGGGGCGGATGCAGTTATGGTGGAGGTTCATCCCAATCCTAAAAAAGCTCTCTCTGATGGACTTCAAACCCTGGAGTTCTCACATTTCCGTGAATTGATGGGGCAGTTCGATAGTCTATGCGACTACATCAAAGCACAGCAAGACGCGCAGGACAATAAAAACTTGCGGGGAGCCGCTTCTTAGGAATGTCCAGGCTGGAATCAATCCTGCGCAACGCCATCTTTAGCGTCATTGCACGCGGGATCGACGTTGGAGTCACATTCATCCTTGCCGTCGTTCTGGCTCGCTATTTAGGGCCTGAAGGCATGGGCGAATACGCATATATCATTGCCTTCGTGGCTGTTTTCGTGCCCCTGATCGACTTGGGGCTCGATCATATTTTGATACGGGAGATTGCGCACAATAAAGAGTCGGCGAAGACCTACGTCGGCGCTGCGCTGCTGCTTAAAATTATCATCTTATTCGTTCTTTTTCCGCTTGGAATGTTATCTGCCTGGCTATTCGCCGATGCAAGTATAGGACTTTTAGCAATTTTTCTCTGTTTTTTAGGCACGATGGTTTTGCGTGAAATCCCCACAGTCGTGGGATATGCGGTCTTCCTGGCGTACGAGAAG
>JAHJDJ010000346.1 GCA_018812585.1 bacterium | reverse complement strand
TTATGACCTGTTTATTGGGTGTGATGAACAACCTGATTCGTTTGTAGGACCGACTGATATTCATTATTACGAAAATATCGGCAATCCCACAGTGCCACTATGGCAATATATCACCGGCAACTACATCAGCTTTGATATTGGAGATAAAGTAAAACCTCACAGTATTGATATCGATGCCGATTCAGATCTGGATATATTGATGGCTAGGACGGGAGATATGATGAGTCATTACGCCAATATCGGCTTACCCTCAGCTCCTTTTTTCCAGAAAGTTACGGATACCTACCAGGATATCGAAGTCGATGCTTGCCATCCCTTTTTTTCCGATATTGATGCCGATTTAGATTTGGACCTTTTCATCGGTGAGGGTGTTTTACCTAACCCTCCCTATCCCGGATTGTATCTCTACAGGAATGTGGGAACACCACAGAACGCTACCTACAATTTGATTACAAATAATTTAGTTCCGGGAACTTACCACGTGTCTATTGCGCCCTCACTGGCTGATATTGACGATGATGGAGATGAAGATCTCTTCCTATCCGACATGGATGGCATTTTTTATTACTTTGAAAATATTGGATCACCTTCAGTGCCATCTTTTAGCGATCCTGTTTTGAATTGGCAGGGAATCAACACACCCGGTGGAAAAACACCTTCGAGATTCTACGATATTGACGATGATGGTGATCTCGATTTATTTATTATTCCTTTGACTACCGTGGATCAAATCTGGTTTTATCGCAATGTTGGCACCGCGCAAGAACCCGTCATGCAACTTGAGACGGAAACTTTTCTGCCAATTATAGGCGAGAATTCTTTTTTGGGATTTGATGTTATGGATATCGACGCGGACGGTGACGGCGATTTTTTCCTTGGTGTAGCTCAATATGGAGGAATGTTCTTCTTCCGCAATATTTCAGATACTGTTTCAGCACCCCGCCTTACTTTAGATCCCTTCCACGGCATTCAGTTCAGCATAGGCCCCAATCCCGCCAATCCCATCACCTGGATCAGTTATAACCTCCCTTATCCGCAAAAAGCAGAGATTGCGGTTTATAATCTCTTAGGGCAGAAAGTCGCCACCTTAGCCTCTGGTTTGCAGATGCCGGGGGAACAGATCCTCATCTGGGATGCGGCGAATTATTCCTCCGGGCAGTATTTTATCAAGCTGGAGACACCCAGCAACAGTGCCCTCCAGACTGTGACGGTGGTGAAGTGACTCCCGCGCAGTCATTGCGAACGGAAGCAGTCAGCTTGCTGGCTGGTGTAGTGCGGCAATCTCGTTGTCCAAGCACCGTCCTCTTTTAGAAGCATATAACAACGCTGATGTTCCACGAGATTGCCACGTCATTCGACGACAAGTCGTCGAATTTCCTCGCAATGACCGTGTTTTATCAAAATCGTACTCTGGATGCCGGATCATAGTCCGGCATGACAGCGCCTGCGGCGCTGGTGAAATGCCCCGGCGCTAAAACCGCCGGGCCAGCGGTCTGAAAACCCTGCTAAAGCAGGCTGAATCAGAGCAGCCGCATTTATGCGGATTTTTATATTGTAGCCCCGTCCATTTATGGCAGGGCGAGGTTTTATTGGTTGAGATCCCTCATTCAGGTCCATTAAAAAAGAAAGGCAGGCTTCTGAACAAGCCTGCCTTTTATATGTTTCGTTAATAGTAAGTTTTCAGTTCGCGATCTCCAACATTAAAAGTTTGCGGTTCAACTGCTGACTCTTGACCTTGGCGCCGGCGAATTCTGCTGCGAAGCCATCTTTGATGTCGCGGTAGAGGTCACGCGCCTGGGCGTACTTGCCGGGTTTGACCCAGACCAGGTAGTCCATCGTCTTATCGGTGACGACGTTTTCCTTGCTGCGGTTGGTAAAGCTCTTGAGTACATCAGCGACCGCAAACTGTATATCTTCACCCTGATCTTTACTGAAACTGCCGGTGATACTGAAGAGTATCTTATATTGGATGCCGCGCTGCAGGTCGTCCTTCCAATAGGCAGTTACGCGCGAGAGCACTTTATCTATCGCGTCTTTGATGGCTTCTTCTACCACCACTTCGTCGGGTGAGGGGCGTTCGTAGGAGTAGCCGGTTTCGGTGCCCAGCAGGCGCGCGGTAGTTGTTTCATAAGCCCGCACTGAAACAGATGCCTTTTTCTGTTGGGTCGATCCAACGTAACGGCTCTCGATGCTGACCGCATAGGTGATATAAACGTCTGAGCCGATAGCCAGCGCCATGCGGTGCGACATATCATCGCTGGTGCTCTCCACCAGGCGCATAGTTTCGCCGTAGTTGTTCAGGAAATCCTGCTGCTGCGGGACGATGACTTCATAGCGTTTAGCAGTTAAATATGATTCTATGGCTCGGGCGGCGTGTTTGATTTCGCTGCGCTTTTCCATCACCTCCAGGGGATTTTCGCCTTTCTTAACCTCCGGCAGCACCATCAATTGAGGTAAGCCGATTTCTGCTGCCAGGTCTGGTAAACCGATAATGACGCCCAGACCTACCAGATCTGCTCTCAACAGTCCCACGTTGACGCGGAAGACTTTCTCGATTTTAAGGTCTTTTCCGCCGTTGATTTTGACGCGACTGGTCAGTTCTGTCGATTCCCAGGAGATGTACTTGTTGATGTTACTCAGCTTGAAGAAGTCTTCTTCGATTAAACTGAACCGGCTTTTCTCCTGCTGGTCAGACAGGATCGGATCGGTGCCCAGGTAGAGGCAGAAATAGACCGCACAGCGGCGCGCGTCCTCTGTAGCCCGGTCCTCTTCGTATTTCTTCTTCCCCATGCCGATGCCGGAAGCTTTGATCATCCATTCGGTCGGAGAATAGGATTCAACGAAGGATGCTTCGCGGGTTAAAGGCAGGTTGCTTTCTGGGTCGTCCTTGGCTTGAACCGTAAGCGCCATAGCGAAAAAGATCGCCAAAATCGTCAGGCTATATATTAATCTGCGCATGTTTCCTCCTTTGCGCCAAAGTGATATGTCAAGTTGTCTGTTTTAATGTCCAATCATGCCCCGGGCTGCGGCCAGGGGATCATAACTTAAAGATGGCAGTGACCAGGTCAGGTACAGTTGAAAACCGACGCCGCTGAAATCCAGTTCCCCGATATCGTTTTCATCCGTCACATCGACTTTTTCACCATTCTCTTTGTAGGTCCAGTTGGTACTCGGAGCGAACAGCTTATAGCTCACTCCACCACCCAGTAAAACATCGTAACCCAAAGCGATTTCCAGATTTCCATTGAACGTTAAGCCAATAGTAGACAGCGACCATTCATAGCTATCGTAACCAGAGGGCGTATCTGAAAAATTGTAGTGGGCATAAGAACCCAACGCTTCCAAACCCAGATGGAAGCGGTTAAAGTACAATTTCTTGGCAAAACCGATACCTATCCCTGCATACATTCCGGCGGGAACTTCTTCATACCATATCTCCAAATCAGAGATACTGCCGCCGCCAAATTCTCCATAAAGCGAGACGAAGAATTGTGACCACTGCGTCGATTTGGCCAAATTGTAATTAAACCAGAGCTGTCCGGTATAAATGGTACCATTGAACGTCTCATCGTTACCGCTCTCTTTGGTGTTCATCGCCAGGGGCGCCATCCCAAATCGAAACGATAAGTCTATCGGCAGGCGCGGGTGTTCCAAGGCGACCATGCCGCGTTGGAAACCGCCGCCGATGACATTACGGGCACGCGATCCTTCTTTAGGATTATGACTGACCTTTGAGACCCTCACCATTCCCAGTTTCTTCTGGATTAAAGATTTATCCGCTTGCTCGTAGTATTCTGCAATGATGAATTTATCGTCTAACCCGAGACCTTCGGATTTCCCCATCGGCAGTTCAACCCAGCCGGCTCCGGCCGTCGTTAACGGATTGGTCAATTGGAACTCGGGGATCTCCTGCGTGGCTACTTTCAAATTGCGGGCGAACGTTTTCGCGGCGGAAACGAAAGCGTATTCAGCGCCATCGAGTCTTCTCCCGCCGTAATTGAATTCTCCGTCCAGCCGGGCGATATTTGACCCGGTCGCTTCCTTTTTAACCAGAAGATCGACACTGGTGTTGTCACCTGCGGAATTAATCTTGAACCAGAGGATTCCGCCGCGGACGGTTGCTGAGGCGGAGTTGTTGCGCTTGTCCTTTTCAATGCTGACCTGGGATATAATGGGCAGGTAGATGTACGCCGCATTCATCACGGTTTCAAGGTCTTGGGAGGTGATGCCGGTCTCTTTGGCTTTTTGCACGACGAAGGAGTTCTTCTCGGCTTCTGTGACCAACCCTTGAGCGCGCATCTCTTTCTGCAGGTCGATGATACGCATGATCTCCGGGACCAGCGTTTCATTCATCAGATCAGCCGCGGCATTGATAGAGCTTAGCTGGCGGCTTTTCAGTTCTTTACAAAATGCGTCCGTGAGGTGATCCGGCAAGGGGTTGTAATCAAAGCGGGACATCTCGATTTCGCTTTGCACGGTGCGGAGGATGTGGCGTTCCTGGTCTGGTTTAATGTGCGCCGCACTGCCGATGGGCAGCAGCGCGTCCACATACGAAATCGACTTTCTCAGATAGCGCTGTTGAGTATCCTGCGCAACTGTCGACGTGGTCAGTAAAATCAGTCCCAGCAAGAGCCCAAATAATCTGTGTATAGAATGCATCATTTCCCCGGGTTGGCTGATTAATCAGCATTAAAATAGCGGCAGACCGCTCGGTTTTCGGTTCTCTCCACGACCGTTAAATAGGGCAAGTGTTCCAACTTCAGCGCGATCAAATTCATTTTTTCAGAATAGGTGAAACTGAAGGTCGATTTACGTCCGGAATCGAAGCCTAAGTCTGATACTTCGGAATCACGAAAGCGGATGTTATTCAAGTAAGTTTTGACCCTCTGGAACTCTTCATAGGAGGGGATGCCTTCGATTTCAATCGTTACGGGGCGGCTTTTGCGTCCGGCGTACTGGGCAAGCTGATTCATCAGGTCGGCGCTGAAGGCTTTTTCCGCTTTGGTCAGCGCATCGGTGATGGCTTCTTTCTGGTTTTTACCGGTTCCCTGAATGCCTTCAAAATCGGGCGCCGCCTGTGCGATAACCTGACCGGATTCGGTTTCGAGAGCGCGGGCATCCAGCCAGCAATCGTAGACCACTACACCGACGTCGCCAGCGAAACCGGATACCGTTTTGCGCTCTTTCTCTTCCAGACGAGCATGGCCGACGATGACCACATTCGACAGCAACTGCTGGCCGATCCAGCGCGCGGCGCGCACGTCTTGATGCTTGGCCGCGGCTAATAACTGTCCCTGGAATCCATCCAAAGCAAGGAGCTGCGCGGCGTCTCGCACGTCGTAACCAGCCTTGACTAATTCTGCGACCAGACGATTCGACAGCCGGTCATCGTCATTTCTGACGGAACCGTTGATATCGGTTGTGATCCCTACCACTGCGGAAAAGTTGCGCATCAACTCGGCGGCTGTTTCAGGTGAAAGCTGCTCGACGACCTCGCATTCGACTTCCAGCACGAGATAGTCGCGTTCCTGCTTTTCGGACAGGATTTTGCTGTTTTTAACGTATCCTTCCGTCATGGAGAGGATCGTGTCATCCGCCAGCATGAAATCCTGAACGGCGGTTTCCGCTTTGATTTTGACTCCCAGCACCTGTTCCACGGCATTGCGTTTGGCGGCGATTAAGGCTTCTTCGCGTGCTGCGGGAAGATCGCCGTTAAAGATAGTCGCTTCACCACGAACGGTCACGGTTGCGGCATCAGTGGGCAGAGTCAGCCCACTGGCAAGTATCAAAATGGCTAGAAATAAGGCCGCTGCTCTTTTCATGATAACCTCATATCATTCCTATGAAATAACCTGAGCTTTATAACTTCGCCAGCCTCAACAAGAGA
Source organism: bacterium (assembly GCA_018812585.1). Classification (GTDB taxonomy): domain Bacteria; phylum Electryoneota; class B3-LCP; order B3-LCP; family B3-LCP; genus JAHJDJ01. Next base: position 16,895 of record JAHJDJ010000346.1, on the reverse strand, counting down.
CGAGGCGAAACATACCCTGTTTCGCCTCGTTATACTCAAGGCCAGAAATATTCGTTCCCCCCAATTGCCTGTAATTAAGAGCAAATCAGGAAGCCGAAATGCGACTGAAAGTTTACTTCTTGCTGGCTAAGGTTGCCAGGTAATAGACATTGGCGACGATGGCTAATTGAGAGACTACCGTCACAACCGTGCTGATAACAAACCACATTGACCCTGACACGATAATTGTGTCTTCCGGCTTTAGTTCCGGGATCAGTGAACGCTCGCCGGTTTTCAGGAATTTCTTAATATTTACTTTTACCACTTCCGAGCCTGCGCCACCGGCGCGCACCAGCCGCACGTTGTCCAGACGGCTCTTATCAGCGGGGCCGCCTGCGACCGAGATCAGCGTAATCAGATCCGTATCAGAAGGAACAAAGTATTGGCCCGGTTTTTCGACCCGTCCCCAGACGTTGACCATCATCATCAGTTGGTTTTCATCGCCGATGAAGTACTGGGCGCCGGGTTCGGCGTAGCGCGGCAGTGATATCGGCGGTTCTTCCGCAGCCCAGAGAGGCGCTGTCAGAGTGACACAAATGACCAGGAAAACGAAAGCTTTGTACATGATTGACCCTGAAAAGAATTTATCTGTTCTGTTTTTTCTTTTACGGTATAGTGAATTGAACGGCTTCTTCGCTGCCCATCGGCATATCGAATGGCGCGGCTCCTACGACGTCAACCTGATAGAGATATTCGCCCGGGGCCAAGGTTCCGTAATAGGTTACGGTCAACGGCCAGAAGAGGCTGTAGACGTTTTTCCAGAATGGCAGCCAATCGCCTTCAATCTGACGGAAGAGTTTAACCACGAAGTAGTCGACGTCGAGGGATTGATTATAGCTCCAGGAGAGGTGCAAGCTGTCGCTCTGATAAAGCGGTTGATTCAAGTCGGGTTTCAGCATCAATTTATAGTAGCCGGGATCGGAACGGTAGCCTTCATTATCCGCTTCATCAAAAGCCGAAACCGAGTACTCGAAACCGTCGGCTAAACCATTTTGTTGATCTGGGGCTAAGACGCCGTCGTGATCTTCATATTCCAGCGTATTCTTGTCCAGCTCTGCGATCTGAATCCGATCGGATCCATCATCGGTATTCTGACGGTAAATGCGGTATCCTTCCACATCCGTAGCGATCGAGGGTATCCAGCTTAAGTAAATATAATCACCTTCAGGCACTGCGTCAATACCTTGTTCGACCAGAACGGAATCGGGATTGCGGTGTGACAATTCTACTTTGGGCGGCGCCTGCGTATCTACCGCGATCTGTTCTTCGGCACATCCGAAAAGCAGAATCATCAGCAGGAAAGGAACCGCCAGTAAGATTAATCTATGTCGCATATTCAGGGAGTTCATGGCGCTATCCCCTTAAAAATTATAGATTAGAGACAGCCGGTGAGCATTACCGATATCTTCTTTCAGGAAAGCATAATCGGCGGTCAGGTGCCAGTAATGAAAACCGAACCCGGCGTTCCAGACACTGAAATCGACGTCATTCCACATACCCATCGTCAATGCGGCCCAATTCAAGCGGGACAATCCGAAGCGGAAAAAGAGCGTGCGATCCCAGATATATTCAAATCCGAAGCGTCCATCATTGCTGTAGCGGGTGTTCGAGGTTCTTTCTACTAAAAATTCAGACTTGATGGATTCAATCTGGTGGTGGTATCCGACGCCGAAGCGGAAATTCTGGACGATAACGTCGGTGTTTCCTGCACCCCAATCAAGTCCTGTCTTGGAGAAATCCTGATATACCATACCGATGGAAAGATCCCCTAACGACGGCGCGGCAAACATGATATCCAGGGGCATCTTTATTTGAATACCGGCATCTGCGCCGATACCAAAGGCTTCCTGGTTATACAGTTTGTGGCGAATCATCTTCAGGTTAATGCCATAGGGGATTTCCAATGGCACTTCAAAGAATGACCACCCCAGATCCAGCTTGAATTTAACCATCTTGGCGAAACTGACGAAAAGAGCGTCTTCTGCATCGTTGAAATAACCCTGTGGCACCCCATCGATGATCTGTTTGCGCTGCTCAAGTGAATATCCACTTTCATCGGAGTAATCCGGAAAGAGGGGAATTTCATCGACGGCAAGGCGAATCCAGTGCACTGCCAGCGCTGCGCCGGTGATGGGGAATACTGCGCCGATGACGGAATGCTGAGCTAACGGGTTACCAATATCGCCGAACTGGTTATTGTACATCCCCCATATAGAGATACTGGGCACGCGTGCCAGTCCTGCGGGATTCCAGTAAAACGAAGAGGGGTCTTCAGCCAGTGCGCAGTATGCGCCTCCCAGACCGAGCGCGCGCGCGCCCACACCGATTTCCAGGAATTCTCCAGCGTACTTGGTCGCTTGCCCGAAGGTCGCGAAAGCAAAAATACTGATTGCGAAAATGGATAGTTTGCTGACAGTCTTCACCTTCTATATCCTTTATCGAAGTTTCGCAAGTGTCATGGTGCGGTCGATTTTTTCATCGCCGCGCTGGGCCGTAAATTTATAGAAATAGACTCCGTTGGCGATCATGTCACCATCCTGGTCTGTGCCATCCCAGTAGATTTCGCCGTAGTTGATCTCTTCGGCGTCGTCGCTGTACAGCGTGCGAATCAGCCGCCCTGAGACGGTATATATTTTGATTTCGACTGGCGAGGTAGTCTGTTCAGTCAGGCGATAAGCGAAATAGGTCTTATCCTTCATTGGATTGGGGTAATTCCCGATGAAATCCAGGTGGAACTCGCCTGTCACCTGGAACTGAATCGAATCTGCACTGGAATTGCCGAACATATCTTCAGCATCTACCACAACTGTGTAATTGCCGCTGGCCAGGGTCGGATTGATCGACAAGGTCATCACCTGACCGTTGGCTTCGACGTGTGTATTGGGAAGCAGTTCCTCATCATCCAGTTTCACCGAGTAGCTGTCAGGATTCTGATTAATGCCGCCGAAATCCTGCGCCAGGATGGAGATCTTGGGCTGATTAGGAACGTACCCGCCTGAAGTGTAAATCTGGCCTTCGACACTGAATTCGAGGGTCGGACCGTTATGGTCGCCGTTTTGCATCAGCGAATAGAAACCTGCGCGCTGATCGGCTGCGAAGATACGATAGCTGGGATTGGGCGGAAAGGAGAGGGTGGTCAGTTCACCCGGAATCGTCTGCCAGTTGGATTGCCCGGCAGCCTGACGATGGATTTTGACGTCCTGAATGACAATTGAAGAGTCATAACGGGTAAACTCAAACCCCATCCAGAGGGAATCGGTCAGAACCGAAACGTCGCCAGCGAAGTCGATTTCAATCCCATAACCCGGCAGCGGTTCATCGTTTGCATTATGATAAGCGAAGGTCAGTTCAGCCTGATTAGGTGTTTGCGTCAATTTTTCGGCGATGCCGAAGCGCAGAACTCCACCAGTACCACTCAATCCGTTCGGTGGGACAAAGGCCTGAACGATCATCATGGCGCTGTCGATAGCTGTCGAACCTCCGGCGGGATCGTATATACTCACGGTATCCAGCAAGGCCGCGAGTCTTAAGGTATCACCCGTCCCCATACCCGGCGAAAGATTGAATAGATCCGCTCGCAAAGTTGCAGTATAGGGTTCGTTCGGATTGACATCCTCGACCCAGCCTTCGCTGTTCAGATATACTTCGAGGTCATAAAGATTGGGTTGCGCAAAGTTCACGGGAATGAATGCTTCGACAGTGGAATCGATGGGAATGGCATAAAGCACAATACTGCCCAGCACCACCGTCGGCGCGCCTTCGATTTGCTGCGTGAATAGAACATCGATGGAATCGATGCCCACACCGGTGACCCAGGGTTCCAGCGGGTTTTTATTGATCACATCGACGACCAGCGCGGCAGACCCGTTGCGCACATCCATGCGCAGGGTCTCATTGACCCAGTCAGGATCGGGCTGGCGCAGGAGAATATAGAAGATGGTTTCTCCGCTGACCGTGTGATCACCTTCTGTATCGAACACTTCGACCGTGTAGATCACGCGATCGCCGGCCGCATAGGGATAGACTGTGGTATCGATGCTTACTTCAGAAGCATACCAGTGCGGCTGAGCAGTCGGCATCATCTCAAGGGAGTCATGTTCGACGATGGGGACGCCTTCGTTGGTCTCGATGCGAAAATGCGCCCAGGCGGATTCGATTCCCTGCGCATCCAGCAGCTTGGCTTCAAATCCAAAGGTATCCCAGATATCAACCGGGGAGGGCAGAGAGGCTAAAGAATCGAAAGCGGTGCTGTCAGAATAAGCGCTGAGGAGATAGAGAGGCGCGCTAGCTGTATAGGTTTCGCTGTTAGATGGATTCCACAAGCAGAGACGGTAGTTCCCGGAAGCATGACTTAACGAGTCACCGAAATTGGGCAGCGGGAAGGTTGCTTCAAGGCCATCCTCTGAAGGAATCAGTATTGCTTCGAAGGGTAATCCAAACTCCAGGGCAGGATAATCATATTCGTCGTATACGCGCGCTACGCCCTGGTAACTGGCATAAGCGCCCGGCAGGCTGATGGTGACATTCTCTGCAAAAGCCGTAAACTCGGGTGTGGCGAGAGCTGCTTCCGGCTTTCTTTCTGCGAAGGCTAATTGCAGGGAGGGGTCACCGATCAGATTCATCAGGTGTATGGTGTCGAAGGATTCGACTGATCCACCTTGACCGTAATAAGAAAAGTAGGCAATCTTCCCAGCATTGATGATGTCACCCAGCTTGAGGTCGGTGTTGTCATAGAGCAGATCGTTCAGCTCTTCCTGCAACCAGCCACCGTTATGGAACCAGCCTAAGCCTGTTGACGCCAACACGGCGATAGCGCCCTTTTCCGGTTCCAAGATGAATTCTTCACCTAAAATCGTTCCTGCTTGAGGCGTATCGAAGGCGCCGATGAAGCAGGTGAAGTTAGTGACGAATGGGTACTTCCCCTGATTGGAAAGCTGGGGGAGGTTTTCCAGACGGAAGAGAGAATTGTCTGACCAGATCGCTCCAGCACCGTGACCGTTATAGTCAATGGCGAGAGCGCCATCGTCGAAGAGATCGATCAAATCAGAGGTCGTGCCGTAAAAGGGGCTGGTGAGAGGGTAAGTCGCCAATCTATCGACATAAATATCCTCGTCCACACGGTCGATCACCGCTTCACTTTGAGCCTGGAAGGACAACCCGGCATTATCGGGTGACCCCGATACGTACAAGTGCTTGTTGCGCCAGGAACCCGGATCGGTCTGCGTTTCGTATTCTTCCAGTTTTTGCAGATAATCGGATAACTGTTCTTCATCTCGTGCGGAGATACGCCCAACACTGACATCGGGCAGGTAATCGTCATCCAGCAACCCATACCAGAAATCGCAGGCGACTGCGCCATAGGCGAAGGTCTGGATGAAATGCACGGGGATCAAGTTGCCGCCGTAACCGTAAGCATCACGGGTATCGTAGGAGCCATCGCCCACCAACAGCAGATACTGCGGAGGCGTGGGCAGCGCCAGCATGACGTCCTTGATGACGACTGGATCGTAAATGCCATAGTTCAGTTCATCGAACAGATCATCTACAAAGACCAGCTCGGTACGACCCAGATTGGCATTGCGACGAGAGATGTAAGCATCCAGGTCAGAATGTCCTTCAAACGAACGATGCGCCACCACCAGCAGTTCGATGGGACTGCCGGAGCTTAAGGTCGATAACACATCCGATCCCTGATCCAGCTCTACGGAATCAGGTGACAGCTTGCCTTGTGGCGTAAGGGCGACATAATTCGGACTGCCGAAGGGACGATCCTGAAAGCGTATCTCATAGAAGGTATCATCCCCTTCATAGTAGGGGATTACTTCAGCGTTGATGATCTTCGATTGACCGATTTTGTAGATATCGACGTTTGAGGTAGTGAAGTTATCAATCTGATAGTCGACCAAGGTGTCTGAGGCTGCCGCGGGAGGCGCGAATTTTATCAGATCTTGATGAGCCTTATAAAGCCGCGGGTAAGTTATTTGGAACCAGTTCAGGAGAACTTTATCGTTTTGGCCGGCATCAGTATCGACCGGAACGAAGACTGAAAACTGGTTATTACCATGATAGAGGGCGCTGGCTGCGATGCCCTGAATACTCCCTTGAGCATCCAGAATGACACCCGTCTGTCCTACCCACCAGGAGGCTCCAGACGATCCGGCTTCCAGGGCAGCCGAACTCTGGTCGTTCAGGGAAACATAAGCATGATGCTGGCCGCCTAATTGTGTGATAGGATTGGGGTAGGTCAAACCTAATAGGGCGGTGCGAACTCGAACCGTACTCAAGGCATTTTCATCAGGATAGGGTAAGAAGACGCTGTAGTTGCGCGTCACAGATGCCTGAACACCGCTGTCCCAGTACCAGTGCTCCTTCAGTGAATCAGAGCCTACCTGCGAGAGGCGGTTATAGTAATTGTTTTCTTCGGAATGGATAAAATGGGGATAGCTGGTGGCGCGGTACATCAATAACGGATTGACCTGCACAACTTCCCCGGATTCTTCGACCAGGCGCGCCCCCAAAACGCCGCCCCAGTTCAGCCAGTAGACATTGACGTCGGTATAGAGATCGCTGTATATTTCAGGATTTTCGTCAGTGAAAGTGCTGTGCAGACCTTCACCCCAGAATTCGATATAATCGCCTTCATCAAAGCGGCCATCTGCTTCACCGAAGACATACAGAGGGATATCTTCGCCGCGGTTGACCAGTCGGAAGGTGCGCGGATCGACGTTGGTGCTGACGCCCCAACTACGCAGAGCGCTCTTGCTCAAATGATAAATGCCTTCCTGAGATGTGAAGATCTTCAGAGCTGGACCGGTGAACGACTGGCTGCTGGGCGGCGTACCGCCTGATATTTCAGAATAGGCTGGTAATGGAAGTGCGCCAGTCAATTGGTCGTAGGGAAGAGATAGTGTCGCCCGCCTCTGGCCGCGTTCCGGCTCGGCAGGGAACTCCAGTTGCAGTTTTATGGAACGCAGATAGGTTAACTCGCTATTGCGCGGTGTATAACGCACAGGCTGTATCTTTAAAGCTGTGACAGGAACGCCGCGAATTTGGCCCAAGTCGCTCAGGGAAACCCAACTGTTCGACCTACTCTGCGGCGACCGAGGAGTGATTTTAGCGCTCCTCCCCTCATAGGCCGCCTCAAGATCGACGTCACCTGTAAATTGCGGTGGAGGCGCGGGTAGAGCAGTAAGGTCAGATTCTGCGCTTAAAATCTTCAGGGTATAGTTTTTCTGCTTGCCCGGCAATAGCAGTTGATGTGCGGGCAGCAGGTAGTTCGATACACCCGGTGTGCATGGCAATGTTCCCATTTTAACCGTGCAGCCCAGGGAATCAGTTCTGGTTTCGATCAGTGGAAAAGTAATTTCCAATACCACCCGGTCAGGGTGGCGCTCTAAAAGCTCAACTTTTGGCTCGCTCGCCGGGACTTCACGGTTGGATGTGCCTGAACTGAGGCGGGTTTTACCGATGAAGAGACTTAGCAGTATTATACTGGACAGAACGATCTTAAGCCATAAGCTTCGGTTCATACAACAATCCGTAGCTAAAGGGGAAAAATATGCCGAATTGGTGAATAAGTTAATCAAACCGGCAAAAAGTTGCAAGCTAAAATAACAAAATTTAGACGGGTGCATTAACTTTTTCTGACGTGAAATCGTCATCATATCAGAGGGAGCTAATTGACCTGTAATTGGAACTTTTTGCGGCTCTTCTGGTTAGGATTATTGAGTCCCCTTTTCAGGGTGACTTTTATTATCTGAAAATGCTGAAATTAATCGTCACTTTCGTTAATTTGAGGGATCAAATTGGCTGACAAACTTACTGCTGCAGATATCGAAGCCATCACCCAGGAAATTCAACAGACATCCGGCTTCGTCGATGACCTTTCTGGGCAGATCCAGAATGAGATCGTAGGCCAGAAGAAAATGGTGGAAAGGCTGTTGATCGGACTCTTGGCAGATGGCCATATTCTGCTGGAAGGTGTGCCCGGTTTAGCCAAGACCCTGGCCGCAAAATCGCTCGCCATGGCCATAAATGCCCGCTTCCAGCGCATTCAGTTCACACCTGATCTTTTACCTGCGGATTTGATCGGGACGCTGGTTTATAACCAGAAATCCGGTGAATTTGTGATCAAGAAGGGTCCCATCTTCGCTAATTTCATTCTGGCGGACGAAATCAACCGGGCGCCTGCTAAGGTTCAGTCGGCGCTGCTGGAAGCGATGCAGGAACGGCAGGTTACGATCGGTGAAGAAACCTATCATCTGGACGCGCCATTTCTGGTGCTGGCGACTCAGAATCCCATCGAACAGGAAGGCACCTATCCTCTGCCGGAAGCGCAAATTGACCGTTTCATGTTGAAGGTGATCATCGATTACCCCAATCGCGAAGAGGAGCTGGGTATTCTAAGAAAACATGCCGTCGCTCACCCGTTGAACATACAGCCGGTCATTCAACCTGAGCAGATCCTGAAAGCGCGGGAATCTGTGGCGAAAATCTATGCTGATGAGAAGATCGAGAATTACATTCTGGATATCGTCTTTGCGACTCGCGAACCGGTGAAGTACGGCTTATCCAATTTAGCCGATTACATCAGCTACGGCGCTTCACCTCGGGCGACACTCTACCTGATGCAGGCGGCCAAGTGCCACGCTTTCCTGCGTCACCGCGGCTTCGTCATTCCGGATGACGTGAAAGAGATCGGTCCGGAGGTGCTGCGGCACCGCGTGACGGTCACCTACGAAGCTGAAGCAGAAGAACTGACGCCAGAACATGTCATTCAGGAAATCTTCAATCACATCGAAGTTCCGTAGATCAGCCTGACCATGGAAACCAGCGAAATATTAAAGAAAGTCCAGCAGGTTGAAATCAAGACCCGCGGTATCGTTGAAGAGGTATTCTCCGGCGAGTACCACTCCGTCTTCAAGGGGCGCGGCATCGAATTCGCTGAGGTACGCGAATACGTCCCCGGCGACGACATACGGTCGGTCGATTGGAACGTCACCGCGCGCATGGGTTACCCGTACATTAAGCTTTTCGAGGAAGAACGCGAACTGACGCTCATGCTGCTCTGTGATTTCTCTTCATCCGGCTATTTCGGATCGAAGCAGCAATTGAAGATCGAAGTGGCGGTGGAAGTGGCCGCGCTGCTGGCGTTTTCCGCGATTAAGAATAATGATAAGGTGGGGTTGCTGCTTTTTACCGATACCATTGAAAAGTATGTGCCGCCTAAAAAAGGCAAGAAGCATGTGTTGCGTATCCTGCGCGAACTGATCTCCTTTCGTCCAGAACGGGCTGGCACCAATATCAAGGAAGCGTTAAGTCATTTCAGCAAAATCGGCAAACGCCGCTCCATCGCTTTTTTAATCAGCGATTTCTGGGATCAGGGATTTGATCATGCCTTAAAGATCGTCAGTAAAAAGCACGACCTGATTGCCCTGACGCTGCGTGATCCCCGTGAAGAAGAGCTGCCAGCGGTGGGACTACTGAAACTGCAGGACGCTGAAACCGGCGCAGAGATGTGGGTTGACACTTATGATCGCAACATTAGAGAGCAATACCGCGAGCTGGTTTTAAAGCAGCAGAAACAATTGCAGAATCTGTTGAAGGCCAGCGACGTGGACCAGGTCGAATTACTGGTGGATCGAGATTATGTCAAGCCGTTGACCCGTTTTTTCCGCATGAGGGCGAAACGCAGATGAAACGGACAGCGACACTGATATTAATCCTTTGTCTCGCAATTCCTGCAACGGCGGCGATCCGAGTCACTGTGTCGGGAGCGCCTGACACGCTGTTTATCGGCGATCCGATGCCTCTGCAAGTCGATATCATCGCACCTCCGAATGGCAAAATACTTGTTCCGAATTTTGATGCCATTTTAGAGCCGTTTGAATTGCAGGCCAAGCCCGATACCGCGTTAATTGCCACGGACACGGGGATCGAACATTGGCGGGTGAACCTGCTGACGACCTGTTATGTATCGGGAGATCAGGTACTGCAGCCCATTCCCGTCAAATGGGTTTCCAATGACGGTGTTTATGCAGATTCGGCCGAGAGCGAACCTCACATCGTCTACGTTCAGGGAGTTGTGCCAGCGAGTCTCTTTGCCATTGCGGACAGCACGTCTCAGAAGCATCACCTGTTAGCGCCGAACCGGATACAGCGGCTGGGCTATACATTCATTGAATTTCTCCCCTGGATAATTGCCGGACTCGCGGCCATAGGAGTATTTTTCTTGATACGCTGGTTCCTGAAGCGGCGCAAAAAGCAGATCGAAGAGGTCATCGTTGGACCGCCGCCGCGACCGGCGCATGAAATTGCTCTGGAAGCTCTGGATGAACTGCGAGACCGTCAGGTTTACCAAAGCGGCGAAATTAAACTATATTACAGCGAATTGACTGAGATCCTGCGCCATTACATTGAAAGTCGATATGAGGTTGCGGCGATGGAATCGACCAGTTTTCAACTGTTGCGGGATATTGACCGTTATCTAAGAGATGAGAACCTCAAGCAAGTGCTGGAAACTATCCTTTCCGATGCTGATCTGGCGAAATTCGCCAAGCATCGGCCGGATGAGACCACTTGTCAGAAGGATCTGCAGAACGGATATATTTTCATCAATAAGACGAAGCCTCTCAGGCAGATCATCAGCGAGGAGGCTGCCTGATGGAATTCAAAGATCCGCTGTGGCTGGCTTTACTGCTGTTAATTCCGCTCTTCGCGTTGATAAACTTATTCTGGTTGAAGAGGCATAAGGTTGCCGCGCGTTTTCCCACGCTGGAATTACTGAAAACAACGGGTGGCGGTCTGGGGGCAAAATTACGGCATCTGTTGACCTTACTGAGATGGATCGCATTAGCGGCTCTGATTATCGCGCTGGCAAGACCGCAAAAGCTGGAGCAGGAGAGGCAGATTGAGACCGAGGGGATCGATATCATGCTGGCGCTAGACATTTCGACCAGCATGCTGGCGGAAGATTTCCGGCCTAAAAACAGGTTAGAAGCTGCGAAGGCGGTCGCTTCTGAGTTTATTCAGGGGCGGTCATCGGATCAGATCGGGTTGGTGGTATTCGCTGGTCAGAGCTTCACGCAGTGTCCGCTAACGCTGGATTATGATCTTTTGGTCGAACTGCTGGCGCGCGTCACTATTGAGCTGATCACCGAGGGCAGTATCGAGGATGGCACAGCCATCGGTATGGCTATCGCAAACGGCGTCAACCGTCTCCGGTCTTCTGAGGCGAAGTCCCGCATTCTGATTCTGCTGACTGACGGTCAGAATAATCGCGGCGAGATCGATCCGGTCACCGCGGCGTCGGCTGCGCAGGCGTTAGGCATTCGGATCTACACGATTGGCGTGGGCACCGAAGGAATGGCTCCCTATCCCATTCGAGATCAATGGGGGCGCGTGCGTTACCAGCAGGCGCAGGTCAAGATCGACGAGGAGCTGCTGCGTCAGATTTCGGACATGACCGGAGCGAAATATTTCCGCGCCACCGACGCGGAGGCGCTGCGCAGAATTTATACTGAAATTGATAAATTAGAGAAAAGCAAAATCCGCGTTCTGCAATATCGCCAGAAAGCAGAACTCTTCCGACCGTATCTATTCATAGCTCTTTTCATGTTAATGGTAGAAATTATTCTGGCCGCCACCCGCTTGAGGACGATGCCATGATCCGCTGGGGTAACATCGAATTTCTCTACCTGGTGTTGTTAGTGCCCGTGGTCGGGATCTTCCTGCATTACCTGAAGGGGAAGCAGGGACGACGCGAACTGCAGAATTTCACATCGACAACCATGCTTTTGGTGATCGCGCCGCAGCTTTCCATCGGGCGCAAGAAATTCAAGGATTTTCTGTTGCTTTGGGCGCTGGCTTTTATGTTAATTGCAGCAGCGGATCCCCAGATCGGCACGCGCATTGAAGAGATCAAACGCGAGGGGATCGATCTGGTTGTGGCGGTGGACGTTTCGCATTCCATGCTGGCAGAAGATATCGCGCCGTCACGGCTGGCTAAAGCGAAGCACGAAATGAGCAATCTCCTCGATCGTTTGGAAGGGGATCGAGTGGCGCTGGTGGCCTTCGCGGGGCAGGCAGTGGTCGAATGTCCTTTAACCATGGATTACGGCGCGGCAGAGTTGTTTTTAGACGTATTGAATCCTGGAATGGTATCTAAGACCGGCACGTCACTGGCAGCCGCAATCCGGATATCTATGCAGGCTTTTCAGGAAGATAGCCAGGCGGGCAAGGCGATTGTTTTGATCACCGACGGCGAGGATCATGAGGCTGCGGTCATGGATGCCGTCAGAGAAGCCAAAGATATGGGTGTGGTTATCCATGCGGTGGGGATCGGTTCAGTACAGGGCGTTCCGATACCGATCAGTGAAGCTGGCGGGGAGTACAAGAAGGATAACCGAGGTAATGTCATCGTGACCCGGCTGGACGAAGAACTTCTGCAGAAAATCGCTTCTGAAACCGGCGGTATTTATCAGCGCTGTTCCACTGGCGGCGATGATCTGGACGCCATCTTGAATGCAGTGGCTGGATTAGAGAAAGGTGAACTAGGGTCTCACGAATTTACACAATATGAACATCGCTACCAGATCTTTGTGGCGCTGGCCTTGCTGGCTCTGGTTCTGGAATATCTGATCTCTGACCGGCGACGGAAATTACCGCCCTTGCTGCGCTTCCTGTCCAGCGAAGGAGCTTCGAAATGAAACGAATATTGCTGATAAGTCTGATTCTGTTGATCTCAGTATCCATCGCTGATGCCAACTGGCGCTCCAAAGTGCGTGAGGCGGGGAAATTGTATGAAGAGGGAAATTACGAAGAATCGTTGGTCAAATATCTGGAAGCGCTGGATCAGGAAGGCGATACGACGGTTATTGCATTTGGACTGGGGAATGTCCTGCAGGCCGCGGAGAAGTTCGAGGACGCCGGGAAGTCTTTCAAGGCTTCGTTGATGAATCCTGATTCTACAATCCGCGCAGATGCGCTCTATAATTTAGGCAACGCGCTTTTCGGTGAACAGAAATACAAAGAGGCCGCGGAAGCGTACAAGATGGCGCTGCATTTGAAACCCCGCCAGAGGGATTATCTGCACAATATTGAGCTGGCAGAGTATTTGCTGCAAAATCAGGAAGAACAGCAGCAACAGCAACAGGAGCAGAAGCAAGACAACCAAAATCAGGATGAGGAACAGGAAGAGCAGCAGGATCAGCAGAATCAAGACCAGCAGCAAGATCAACAGCAGAACGAAGAACAGCAGCAACAGGAAGAAGAGGATCAGCAACAGCAGCGGCAACAAGAGCAACAGGAACAAGAAGAGCAGGAACAGCAGCAACAGCAAGCCCAGGCTGACACGACGTTATCCAAAGAAGACGCCGAGCGACTGCTGAACGCGCTACAAATGGATGAACAGCAGGTTCTTGAGAATATTCAAAAGCAACAGCCTACAGAAGGTTCTACCGGCAAGGATTGGTAAACTTAAAACCCAACGACAATGCATCCTATCGGATTTAAAATTTTATTTCTTCTTACTTTAACTGCTTCATTCGTGATCAGCGTGAGCGCCGCGGACGACATACAATTCAGGGCGTCTGTCGATAAAACGGTGATGGATAAATCGCAGTATTTCACACTGACGCTGGAGGCCGATGGATCGGTAACCAAGTTATCGGATCCGCGCCTGCCGGATCTATCCGATTTCCGCATCCTTTCAGGGCCGAACGAATCCAGCAGTATACAGATTATTAACGGTAGATATTCTTCGACTAAATCGTGGTCGTATGTCATCCGTCCGTTAAAAAGCGGTGAACTGACCATCGGATCTGCTGAAATCAGTTATAAGCGAGAAACCTACAAAACCGAACCTATCACGATCACTGTCATCGATCAATCGTCAACCCCTCCGACAACCACCCGGAAAGGCAGCTCCACACCACAGCGCAGCTCCAGCGAGCCGCCTGAACTTTTCGTCCAGGTAACGGCAGATAAAACCAACCCCTATCAAAATGAACAGGTGATTCTTACCTATACGATTTATACCCGAGTTACTGTCAACTCTTATGAAATAAGCCGATTACCTGCGACGCCGGGATTCTGGTCCGAAGAATTTGAGATCCCCAATCCGCCAGTCGTACAGGACGAAGTTATTCAGGGCCATCACTACCGCAAGGCGTTGGTTCGGCGCGTCGCGGTTTTCCCCACAAAAGCGGGAAAACTGACAATTGATCCGCTGGAGGTCACCAGCCAGGTGCAGGTAGAAGACACCAGGCGTCGGAACGATCCGTTTGACCGCTTTTTCAGCAGCCCGTTCATGAACCAGCGCACCGAAGAGCGCTTTATTGAAACAGAACCGTTGACGCTGGAGGTAAAACCGCTCCCACTGAAAAACAGGCCAGACAACTTCGCCGGCGCTGTCGGGGATTTCAGCCTGGACGTCATTTTGGATAGAACCAGTGTCAAAACCAATGAGGCTATGACGTTGACAGTGCGTTACAGCGGCAGCGGAAACATTAAGCTGCTGGAAGAACCGGATCTGCTGTTTCCCGCTGATTTCGAAGCTTACGATCCGCAATCATCCGTCGATATTAAGCGCAGTGGCAGCCGTATCTATGGCACTAAAACACTGGAATATGTACTGATTCCCCGTATTCCAGGCGTGGGTGAAATTCCAGCAATCGAATTCAGTTATTTCAATCCGGCTGATCAGTCTTATCATACCCTTTCGCACGACGGTATGGAGGTGCAAATTGAGAGGGGTGTAGGCGTCATGGCATCTTCTGTGCCTGGTATCACCAAGGAAGAGGTGCGATTGATTGGCGAAGATATTCAGTATCTTAAATCACCCGGCAGGCTCAGCCGACTCAGTCACCCTCACGCCATTCCCAAAGGATACTGGGCGGGTATTGTGCTGCCGCCGATATTGCTTCTGGGGCTCTGGTCCGCGGCCAGACTGCGCGGTGCGCCGACTTTGAAGGCAAAGCGGCAAAACCGACGCATTTACGCCATCGCTCAGAATGATTTTCGAGCCATACAGAAGCGGTTGAACAGCGCGGATACTACCGGCAAGGCGGCCGAACTCTACGGCCAGATTCATAACGCCCTGCTACACTATCTGGGCAGCAAACTGCAGGTTCCTGCTTCAGGATTGAAGGAAGATGAAGTGCTGCGCAAGGTGCAGCAGAGTAAGCTTTCCGAAGGATTGATCAGAGATTTACAGGAGATCTTCAGCGATTGCAATACCGCCCGGTTTGCGGCTGTGGCGGCGGATCAATCCCACCTGCAAAGGACCTTCAAGCGAGCACAGAAGGCCGTTTCCAGCATCGAATTGCAGATCAGCAATGGCGCATCAAAATCCGGCGTCGGCTTCATGATGATCGTTGCCGTTCTATTATCTTTCTGGATTGCACCGCTCAGTCAAGCCCAGGAACTGTCTTTGGAACGGGCTGAAGAGTTGTACCGGAACGGAGATTACACGGCTGCGGCAGAGATATACGAAAAGATTATCGACAACGAGGGCAGCAATGGTGAGATCTATTATAATTTAGGGAACTGTAACTATAAGCTGGACCAAATCGGCAAAGCCATATTAAACTACGAGCGCGCTCTGCCCTATCTGGGTCGTGATGAGGATCTTGATAAAAACCTCAAGATCGCCAACCTGAAGACGTTAGACCGCATCGAGCCGCTGCCGCGACTGTTTGTCATCGAACTGCTGATAGGATTCAGCGAGCTATTCACGGTGCGCGGTTGGGCGGGCTGGTTTATCTTTTTTGAATGGCTGGTTGCAATTCAGCTCATTCTGATTTACATTTTACATAAGCCTTCATGGCGTCGTCTGGCGGCCCGCGCATTCATAATCTGTGCGCTGCTGATGCTGTTGACGGGCGTGGTATTCCTGCAGCAGAGCATCAGTAAGGCCAATCTGACCGAGGCGATTATCATGGTTGATAACGCGGAAGTTATGAGCGCTCCAGATAACGCTTCAACAGAGCTATTCACGATTCACGAAGGCTCGAAATTGATTATCCTGCGGCGTGTTTCGGGGTGGGCCGAGATCAAGCTTGCTGATGGTAAACAGGGATGGCTCCCGCAAACTTCATTCGAAATTATCTAAGGAGGGGTTTGAAGATGTCTCTCAGACCTGTCATAACCGTTATCATAATCGCCTTGATTCTCGGCAGTATCGGATGTGCTCCGAGCGCTCCGCCGCAGATCGAACAACCACTGGAAGAGGAAGGCGTACGCGTTCCTCAGGATGAAAGCTTCGACCCTGCGTCGATTAAGGAAGATGATAATTTCAAACTGCCAACTGCCAACCTGAAGACTCGTACGGTCAGCCAGCAGGGTGAAGCAGATGAGACAGCTTCTATCACTTTTGAGGTCATGGAGGTTGCCGGTTATCGCGTCCAGTTGTATGTGACCCGAGATGAGTTCGAAGCTCGGGCGGTGGAAGAGGAAGCGCTGCTTACTTTCGATGGCAGTGTTTACCTGATCTTCGATTCCCCCAATTATAAAATCCGCATCGGTGATTGCACAACTCGCAAAAGCGCCAATGAATTGCGTGATAAAGCTCAAAAAGCAGGGTATCGCGACGCCTGGGTGATACAATCGAAAATTCTCATTCCAAAGCAGTAAGAAAGAAGGGGTTTGTATAGGCTTCCAGCCCCATAGACGTCTTCGCCTCAGCTCTGAAATAGCCTCTCTCTTTTTCAACCGGGACTCTTTTCGCTATCTTGTAATCGTCCGGGCTGCCAAATTCTGCAGTCTGTTCTTCGCGAACTGCCCCTTTTACCCCCCAGAAAATTGTCACACTCTCGATCTTACCGAATTCCGCGGCGCTGATGCAGTCCAGTTGAATA
>JAHJDJ010000345.1 GCA_018812585.1 bacterium | reverse complement strand
TGACATTCTTCAAACAGATAAAGATCGTCAGCGTAGCAATTGTATCATCAAAAATAAATGACATCAGATTACGGGTGATCTGAAACATAATCAATGGAACAAATAACGATTGAAAATCATTTCATCAGTAACTGCAAACACTAAAATTAT
The DNA here is from genome assembly GCA_018812585.1 of bacterium. Taxonomy (GTDB): domain Bacteria; phylum Electryoneota; class B3-LCP; order B3-LCP; family B3-LCP; genus JAHJDJ01. Next base: position 5,595 of record JAHJDJ010000345.1, on the reverse strand, counting down.
TAACTTGAGGCAAATCATGACGACTAAAATCAAAACTTTACTTATCTTCAGCCTGATTATAGCAACAGCGCTTTTAATGGGTTGTGAGACTGATTCATCAACAGATCCAGTAATCACGCAGGCATCGTTTACCGTGACAATAGAGAACGTATCCGGAGAGTTCGATTTCTTCGCCAGTGGCGTTTTCAACGAGCCTATATCAAACCTGGCAAGCCCAGCTACACCAGGACCGATACAGCCTGGTGATTCCTATGAATTCAATTTCGCGGCGGCGCCGGGACACAAGCTGTCTCTGGCGACCATGTTCGTCTTGTCAAATGACCTGTTCTATGCGCCGGATGGTGACGGGATAGAGTTGTTTGACGCGCTGGATAACCCCATCACGGGTGACATCACAGACCAGTTTCACCTCTGGGATGCTGGCACCGAAGTCAATGAGGAACCTGGTGTGGGGATGAATCAGCCGCCACTACAGGCTGGTCCCAACACCGGTCCGGACGATCCAAATAATACGGTGCGCTTGGTCAATGACGCATTCACTTATCCTTCGGTCAGTGAAGTTATCGACGTGACGTTGACCTACGATGGTAACTACGAATTTACCCTGGAGATTCAGAACGTATCTGCCGGAGCCAGTATAGAAACCCCCTTGGCCCCAGGAGTATTTGTGATTCATACTGATGCAAATCCGCTGTTTACCGAAGGTATGCCGGATTACGGCGATGGCCTCGAATCATTGGCTGAAGACGGCGATCCTTCAGGTTTGGGCAGTTATCTCGATACCGAATCCGGATTGGCAACGCCCTTAGCTCCCGGCGTCTGGGTGGTGCACACTTCGGATATGCCGTTTTTCGCGGAGGGTCAACCGGACTTCGATGAAGGTTTGGAAGATTTGGCTGAAGACGGCGATCCTGGAGTACTATCCACCTCGCTGATCGGTCAAGCGGGCATCGTCCTGAAGGGCGTCTTCAATACACCGGACGGAAGTTCAGCGCCGGGCGTGCTGGAACCGGGCAGCACGTACAGCTTCACCTTCGACGCGGACGCAGGCGACCGGCTTTCGTTGGCGACTATGTTCGTGCAGTCTAACGATCTGTTCTACGGATTCGGCGAGAACGGCTTAGCGCTGTTCAACGATCAAGGACCCATAACCGGTGACAAAACGGGTTCGATTCGTCTCTGGGATGCCGGCACTGAGGCGAATCAGTGGCCGGGAGTCGGCCCAGATCAAGCGCCGCGCCAATTCGGGCCAAATACCGGCGCCACCGATCCGGATAATACGGTGCGACAGGTCAACGATGGATATACCTATCCTGCTAATAATGAGATCATCAAAATCACCTTAACAACCAATTAGACTTGGATTCTACCGTAGAAGATAAGAAGGGCTGATCCTCATGGATCAGCCCTTTTATGTTTGGATAGGCACCAAATGCCATTCTCTCAGAGTCTCTACTCCACCTTTTCAATGTATACCATGTATCGGTCACGCGTGATACCAGCAAAGACTCCGAGTCCGCCGTTCATGTGATATTCGAGATCGTTCACCTGTCCCATCCAGAGCCGGAAAACCGAGAAGAAATATTCCCAGTAATAGGGATCGACCGCCTGATTCTGAATTTCATGCCATCCTTCATACCAGAAGTTGATCCATGCCAGCGTGGTAAAATCCTGACCCGCCATCGCTAAATCAAAGCTGTAACGGCTGGAATCTTCTGGAATTTCATCTTCAATGGGGTCCCAATCCGGGTCTAATGGTTGGTAGGTGGTATCCAGACAGACAATGGTCTGAACGTATCCGGCTGCCAGCGCTGATTGCGACCAGTGTAGTTCAATGGGGGCCATATTACGATTCAGCGTATCCAGGATGGCAACGCTGTCAAAGCCGACCGGCTCGGGCGTGATGATCGTGGTGAAGGTATCCGGGATAACCGTTTCCGCCCACATGTGGATGTTTTCGGAAGCCTTATGGGCTTCGATACGATAACTCCTCAGGTGTTGCGGCACTCCCCATTCAGCTTCGTTGGTGGGAAGGTACTTCTTCAGGTTATCATTGAATTCGAAGTACAACGTGTCCTGAACGGGATCGGGCCCAATCTCCCAGATTTTGACGTCCGCGCCTGAGATGGCATTGTTGCCGGGTTGGTAGTAGGCATAAATACCGCCTGCCCATTCCAGCGTGACCGGCTCAATATCTTCACCTCCATAAAGGAAGGCGGTGAGAATTGGCTCGGGGTTATAATCCTCAACTTCTGTGGGTTGGTCAGAGCAGCCGCTGAAACCGATAACGGCCAGCGTCAACAGCCCCAGGAGGATTTGATTGGTCGATCTATGTTTATTTATCTTCATGGTAATGAAACTCCAGGGTTAGAATCTGACTTCATAACTGATCATGGGAACGATGGGCAGCAGTTTGATGTCTTCAATGACGACCGGATTCTCGGTCAAATCTGTAATCCGCAGCCAGTAGCTGCGACGGCTGTAAACATTGTAAATGGAAATATTCAGCCGCGCCGGGTATTTAAAGAAGGTATGTTTCCAGGTTGCGGTAACATCGAGGCGGTGATCTTCGGGGAAGCGGTAGTTGTTCAGTTCACCATTCAAGACTTGACGGCCATTGCTGGGCATGGCGTCAGGATCGACACCCGCGACATAGGTCGTCATTAAACCGACAGGCTGAGTGACTCCTTGACCCGTGTTGAAGCGCCAGGAAGCTGACATATCCCAGCGGTTGTTCAGATCATACATCGCGGTTGCGATGAAATCGTGCCTGCGATCCCACTTGGGATAGAAGGTTTCACCGTCATTTAAGTAGGTATCGGCGTAGGTACGGTCAGTCCAGGATAACGTATATCCAGCCCAACCCTGCAGCCGGCCACTCTTTTTACGCAGCATGAATTCAATGCCGTAAGCAGTCCCTTCACCGAAAAAATAGGCCTCCGATCCATCGAATGATTCTGAACTGGAGAGCATATTGAATGTCGCCACGTCATGCATCTGAGTGTAGTAGGTTTCTGTGGTGAATTCGAGCTGGTCGTTCGGTTCCCATTCATAGCCCAGAATTAACTGATCACAATAGGTCGGTTCCATCGTTTCATCGATCGGAGCCCAGATATCGAAGCTGGACATCCCTTCACCGAAGGAGATCAGGTCGATAAATTGAGAATACCGGCCTCCGGCGACTTTAAACCGCACATCCGGGCGATAGTGGTAAACCAACGCTAACCTCGGATCCGCCATGAAGAGCTCCCCTGCTTCGTGATAATACAAACGGAGACCGGGTTGCAGCTCCCATTTCGGGAGGAAGCGCCAGCGATCCTGTACATACCAGGAATAGTTGGCTGTGGCGTCATCCACATTGACGAAGTCTTTGCCTGCATGTGAGATGCGCAGCAGAAACTCGTAGTAGGAAATCCAGACTCCAGTTTTGATGCGATGATTTTGACTGCCCAGGAATTCCAGATCGGACTTGAATGAATAATCCAGCAGGCGGTCGTAGGCATCCTCGAGATCGACGCCGTCATTTTCGATGTCCCATTTGGAACGGTAGCGGCTTACTGATGCCCCGAAGGATACGAAAGCGTCTCGACCTAAGGCATGTCTCAGTCTGGAAGTGAAAGTACGGTTGCCCCAGTTCAATCCAACTGAGATAGGACTATCTTCCGGACCGCCATCGAAAGTCAGATCGTCTTCACCCCAGTACCCGGCAATGGTCAAAGTTGTGCGATCTGTCAGGTCGAGATTCACTTTTCCATTAGCGTCGTAAAAGTAGTAGCTGGGCAGGTCGATATCCTGTGATTCCCGCATGTAATCCAGGATGGGCTCCATATAGGTGCGACGCGCGGAGACGGCGTACGAACCGATCTTATTGGGTAAGGGGCCTTCCAGGGCGCCGCGCGATGAAATGATACCAAGAGAAAACAGCCCTTCTGTCTCTTTACGGTTACCTTCATTGGTGATCACGTCTAACACACTGCCGGAGCGACCGCCGTATTCAGCCGGAAAGCCGCCTTTCATCAGATCGATGCGTTTGACGGCGTCGGCGTTGAAGGTACTGAACAGACCGAAAAGGTGCGACGGGTTATAAACCACGTTATGATCCATAAGAATCAGCGTTTGATCCGGAGAACCGCCGCGCACGTAAAGGGCGCTGCTGATGTCGGATGATGATTTCACGCCAGGCATCAGTTGCAGTGTGCGCATGACGTCCATTTCGCCGCCCAGCGAGGGCATTTTGCGGATGGTGCCGGCGTCGATCGGGATGACAGATACTTTGGGGCTCTGGCGGATGGCCAGGTCGTCCTGATCCTCCATCACAACGGTCACTTCTTCCAGTTGAACCGCTGAGGGCAGCAGATCAATCTTGAGCGGATTCATAAGCTGATCCGTAACAGTGACGCGCTGCTGGGTGGAATGATAACCCAGGTAGCTGGCCTCTACGGTATAGATGCCGGATTCCAGGTTTCCCAGCACAAAATAGCCGTCAAGGTTGGTGGATGCTCCGATGACCGTACCGACGATAATGATGTTCGCGGCGGGTAAGGGTTCATCACTGGTGGCATCGACGATGAAACCGCGGATGGGATTTTTCGTCTGCGCGATACTGATCGAACTTAGCAGCAGCAGACTGATAAATGCCAGTTCGGTAAACTTCTTCATTGTACTCCTTTGGTCATTAATTAAGTGTGTTCGATACAGTAAAAATAAATTACGAAAAAATATTTCATTTTTATCTGTTTTTTTGTAAGAACAAGTTAATTAATATCTGACGCCGAGAACTATACCCGGCCAGAAGTAGATGCCCGTATCGCCGCGCTCCCAGGTGGGATTTTCAGGTCCCCACAGAGCAACATTATCGGCAGATTCGCTCTCCGAGAAGAGCAGATTCAGCGTGGGTCCAGCATAGATATCCAGTCTTTCATACAGATTGCGGCCATACAAGGCACGCAACTTAAGCAGCAGATTATGGTCATCCAACCCGCCGCCGTCCGAATAAACCTGGTGAATCATGAAATCAGTATCCAGGTAACTGTTGCGGGACAACCCCTCTGCGCGGCCCAATCCCCAACCCACCGTCCAATGGAAGTTCTCCTGATAGGGATTAGCGCTGATTGCTAAAAGGTTGTAGTATCGACCATTACCACTGCGCAGAGCAACCGAGAGAGCCGCGGTTTCGCTCCACCAGAAATCCAGGCGAAGAGGATAATCGCGCACGAAACTGATCAAACCGATGGGTAATCCCTCTAACGATTCGGCATAATTGAAAAGTCCGATCTGCATACCATACGCCTTTTGGGCGACATTTAACAACCCGATTTCAATACCGGAATAATCTTCGGAATAGTTAATGAGTCCCGCTGCGTTGATACCTGCGGCTTCTCCCAGCATAACATTGCCAAGACCGGAAAAGAACATTCCTGCGGCATCACTGCCTAAGAAATTCGCGACGCCTGAGAAGTATATACCCGCGGCCTCTTCTTCAGCATAATTCCCCAAACCAGCAAAGAAGATACCAGCATTCTCGGCCATGTTGACATTAGCCAATCCTGCCATGTAAATGCCCGCCATTTCCTGCTGGGCGATATTCGCCATGCC
>JAHJDJ010000344.1 GCA_018812585.1 bacterium | reverse complement strand
AGCAGACTACCCGCGGCAAGATCCTGTTTCAGGGAAAGCCCTTGACGGGGCCGAGCCGGGAGATCGCTCTGGTATTGCAGGAATACGGACTTTTCCCCTGGAAGACGGTACTGCAAAATGTTTCTTTAGGATTTAAGATCAGGGGCGAAAAGATAAGTAAGTCAATTATCACTGATTATTTAAAGCAGTTAGGCATAGAAGAGAAAGTATTGCTTTATCCACAGCAGCTTTCTGGTGGTCAGAGACAAAGAGTTGCTTTAGCAAGAGCGATGATTTTGCAGCCGCGACTGCTGCTGCTGGATGAACCGTTTGCCGCTCTGGATACGTTGACTCGGGAACGGTTGCAGGATCTGTTTGTCAGCGCTTATCAAAATCACCGGTTTGCCTCGATTATAGCAACACATAATATTCAAGAAGCAGTGATGCTGGGGAAACGGATCGCCATCATGTGCGGATCGCCGGGCACTATCTACAAGATAATAGACAATCCCTCCGCTCTTTCGCTGGATTATCGCGGTACGGATGAATTCTACAACAAGGCTCGGGAAGTGCGGCAGGTACTGGAGGATCAGCCATGAAGCGATTTGAATATGCATTCGCTTTAGTCGTCATCCTCCTGATCTGGCAGGCAGGCGCTATGCTGACAAGCGGCTCTATCATCGCCAGTCCCTTGATTGTATTTCACAAACTGATTGATGAAGCGCTATCCGGTAACATCGGAATTCACATCGGTAGATCCATATTTAGAATTCTGGCGGCGTTGGTTCTGGCTTTCGTTTCAGCTGTCCCTTTCGGTCTTTACCTGGGCTTAAGCAAGCGCGCAGATCGAATCGCAAAGCCTTTCATCTATCTATCCTATCCGATCCCGAAGATTATTCTGATGCCGGTGGTTATGCTGATTTTCGGACTTGGAGATCTCAGCAAGATCGTCCTGCTGTGGATGATCCTGTTCTTTCAACTGCTGATTACCACCCGCGATGCCGCACGAATCGTTAGTAAAGAGGCCCGCTTTTCACTGCTCTCGCTGGGTGGAACTAAATGGCACCTTTTTCGGCATGTCATCTGGCCATCATGCCTCCCTTCAGTCTTGACAGCCCTGCGCATCACGACTGGAACGATGGTCGCTGTGCTCTTTCTGGTTGAATCCATCGGGACACGGCAGGGCTTAGGCTATTACATCATCGACGCCTGGGGTCGAGCGGATATTCCGCAGATTTTTGTGGGGATGGTCTTGCTGGCCGCGATCGGAGTGCTGTTTTATGAATTATTTGACCTGCTGGAGAAGCGTTACTGTAAATGGAATCAGATCTAATGCCAAAACCTCTACAAAACTGGACTCAGGACGAGCGCATTGAGGCGGTTAAATCAATATTTAACACGATTACGCCTACCTATGACCACATGAATCATATCATGTCTGCGGGACGAGATATCGCCTGGCGGCGCAGGATGATTCAACGACTGCCTGAAGGGAATATCAAAGTCCTCGATATCGCCACCGGCACCGGAGACGTGGCGATTGATATCAAGTGGAAACGCCCGGACATCGAGGTTGCAGGGATCGATTTTGTGTTTCGCATGATGGAATTCGCACAGCAGAAAACGCGTGCTCAGAATCTTGCCATCCAATATATGGGTGGTGACGCTCTGCATCTCCCCTTCCCCGATAACAGCTTTGACGCCACCACGATTGCTTTCGGTCTGCGCAATATCCCGGATAAATTCGCTGCTCTGCGGGAGATGCAGCGCGTCGTGAAGCCGGGAGGTAAGGTCTTCACACTGGAAATGACCTTCCCACGCAATCTGAAAATGCGGGCTTTTTTCACCTGGTACCTGAACAAAATGATTCCCATTCTGGGAGCCACCATTGCGCGTGATAAGAAGGCTTATCATTATTTAGCCGAATCCATTCAGGAGATGATCCACCCTGACACTCTGTCCGCGCTTTATGAACAGGTCGGATTTCAGCAGATTAAAGCTACTCCCCTGACTTTTGGCATTACCTATCTGCACGAGGGCACGGTGGCATGAGTAATGACACTTTGAAAGCCTGGGTGCAAGCCAGCCGTCCACAATTTTTCATCGCGACCATCATTCCTCTGGCTCTGGGAGGCATTTTAGCTGCTCAAGCAGGGCATTGGGATACGACTACGTGGCTGGTTATTCTGCTGGCTTCTTTTCTCGTCCACCTGAATACTAATTTAGCGAACGACTATTTCGAATATTCCACTGGCGCTGATGACGGTGAAGCCATTGGCGGCAGCAGGGTTCTGCAACAGGGACGAATCACTGTTAACCAGATGTTTGCAGTCTTAATATTGTTCTACTTTTTGGCGCTGCTCTGCGGGCTGTGGTTGCTCTGGCACACCAAGCTTTGGATTTTGATACCGATTATGCTTTTCTCCTTCTTTTCCAGCCTCTTCTATACCGCTCCACCGATTCGCTACGGTTATAGAGGATTAGGAGAGCTTTTCGTCGGACTGAACATGGGACCGATTATGGTGGCGGGAACTGCCTATACCCTGACGGGCGATTTTACTATCCGCAGTCTGATGTTATCTCTGCCTATCGCGATTCTGGTGGCTTTGATTCTCTACTATCAATCTCTATCGGATATTGATGATGATCGGGCGATCGGTAAATTTACTCTGGCCGTCAAGTTGGGACGCAAACACATCTTACCCGGTTTTATCGCTTTTATTGCGCTTAATTATACGGTTATCGCAATTTTGGTTTTACTGCAATTCGTTCATTTCGCGGCGTTGCTGATATGGTTGACTCTGCCTCTGGCGTGGAGAACTGTTAAGCTGATTAAATCCACACCTAACATCCGGGATTTGCATGATAAGGGAGGCGGAGTACGGAAACTTTATCTGCTCAATGGACTAATTCTAATTATCGTCATAGCCCTAACTGGATAGAAAATATGGAGAACTTGGCATGAATTTGCGATGCTTTAGCTTGATCTGTCTGTTGCTGCCGCTGCTGGCAGCAGCGCAGATTAAAAACTCTGAAATGACCATTTCATACGAAGATCGGTATGAAATCCTGATCCCCGAAGAAGGCAATATTCTACCCGAAACAGACGTCAGTTCACGACTTGTCTTCGGTCGACTGCGTCTGCAGGATGTCCGGCAATTTCCCGTATTTGAAGTATCCTATAAACATGACGAAAAATACGGCGCTTCAAACCTGATAGATGCCCGCTTTGCCGGAATGATGCCTCTGGTTCCGAAAAGATTGTTTGTTAAAACCGTTTACATTCACCAGAATCCGGACAATCTGGTTCCTACGGACAATTGGGGAGCGTATCTTTACGGCATATTCGGAAAATTGAACGTTGCCGCCGGACTGGATTATATCAGTATGGAAGATGATGAGGACAAATTGTACTCTCTGCGGGCTAAGTACCGCCTCTCCATCGTCGACTTTATGGCAGGAGTTTCCAGTCAGCCGGACGATCAGGAGAGAACTACCGCAGGTGCGATGCTCGATTTACCCGCGCAATTCCTTCTGGGTGGTTTGGTTGGTATATGGGAGGATGAGACGGGGTGGTGCGTCAACTTTGGGCGTTTTAACAAGCGCGGTGATTTTGACGGACTTCCTTCTTTTGCATTGAATTATCTGGAAGTGCCCCTGACTTATAAGTGGACCAATTTCCGTATCATGTGGGGCGACGCCGGCATCCACTATGTCAAACCGACCTTCGATAATCCAGTTTTTTCGGGCATGCTGGATCTCGACGTGGCGCTCATGTTGAAAGAGTTGGTGCCGGACAACTACCGCCATTTCGATTCACCCCTACTGTTTAAGCGGTATGACGAATACGGCAAGGTCGCCTTCCGGGTCAATTATATCGACACCGAAACCAATTTCAGGAGGCTGGATGCCAATATCAGCGCAAATCCCGGGCTGGATTTCGGCGCGTTGATGGGAAACCGGCTGACTTTGACCTATGACCGCATGCACAACCCGGCATTCGGATGGCAGGATACCCGCTATCATTTGACAGCCGCTACTTACCTCTTCGGCAAAGTTTACAGCGGTGTCACTTATAGCAGTGATTTCAACGAATACCGCAATCTGATCGTCGAATTCAGACTGCATTCCTCGCTATAAGTTACATCACATATACCACAAAAAAGCGACGCATATTCGCGTCGCTTTTGCTTCTGCATCCCTCATTCTTCAAAATCGTTCAGTATAGCCGTGGCAATAGGGCATCTTGCCGGTTTTCGTATAGTAATCCTGGTGGTAGTCTTCGGCTTTCCAGAAATCTGAAGCCGGAGTTACCTCGGTAACGACTTTGAAACCCTTGGCCTTTAGAATCCCTATAAGCTTCGCAGCCTCTTTCTTCTGCTGTTTATCGGTGTAGAATACCGAAGAGCGGTACTGCTTACCGACATCCGGTCCCTGGCGGTCTTTCTGAGTGGGATCATGGATTTCGAAAAACAGCATAGCCAGAGTCTTGTAATCTGTCTTTGATGGATCATAGACGACTTCGATGACTTCGGCATGGCCGGTATTGGAATAGCAGACATCCTTGTAGCTCGGATTGTCCTTCTTCCCGCCCATGTATCCTGAAGTCACTTCCTTAACGCCCTGCTCCTTCTCGAAGAAATATTCCATGCCCCAGAAACAGCCTCCGGCGAAGTAAGCCTTGGCCTCTTTGGTTTAGCCTGCGCCGCTGGAATGAATTTCATGGAGATGGAATTGACACAGTACCGCGTGTTCTTGTCGGTGAATTTTTCCCCCAGGAAGACATGTCCCAGGTGACCATCGCAGTTGGCGCAAACGATTTCCGTACGACTGCCATCAGCTTCCGGAATGCGTTTTACTGCACCGTCGATTTCGTCATCGAAACTGGGCCACCCGCAGTGCGAATCGAATTTATCAGCCGACTCGTATAGCGGGGCGTTGCATTGGGCACATGTGTAAGTGCCAGCCTCTTTGTTGTCGGTGTATTCTCCCGTATAAGCACGTTCGGTTCCTTTTTTCAGGATGACGCGCTCTTCTTCCGGGGTCAATTTATTGTAATTCATCTCACTCTCCTGTGCCTGCCCTGATGACATCAAAAATATCAGGCTCAAAGCAAGCGACATGATAACTGTATTTTTCAACATGGTGATCTCCCGTAAATTCGTCTAACAGGTTAAACGAAAGAGTCAAAGAATTTGTGGGAGACTATAGACAATAAGATTTGAAATTCTCAGTAAATCCAAGAATGCAGCGTCAAATATTCTTGGATTTCGCACTTATTGAGGTTACATTTCAATTTCAAGTGAATACAATCGGAGTGAAAATGCCTCATCGCGCGGTAAAAATCGTTGCAACGGTCGGCCCGGCGTCTTCTGAACCTGAAATTCTTGAACAGCTTATTCAAGCCGGCGTCAACGTCTTTCGTTTCAATTATGCTCATGGCACCCGCGCAGGGCACGCCACTGTGATAAAGCAGGTACATGACCTCGCCCTGAAGCTGAATAAACCGATTGGCACTCTGGCGGATATTTCGGGTCCCAAAATACGCCTGGGAAAGATTCCCGGTGATACGGTTACGCTGACCCAGGGGATGCTTGTCAGTCTCTGCTCTCCGGAGGTCGAGCAGATTGGACTGCCGGTGCAATTAGCGAATTTCGCTGAACACGTCCAGCCAGGCGACCCGATTTATTTGAGCGACGGAACCCGGAAGTTGATCGTGACAGAGATTAACGACGGCATCGTGAAGGCCATTGTGGCAAATGGAGGCGAGGTCAGCAGTTTTAAAGGGATTAACCTCCCCTTTCTGCGTAAAAATCTACCGACTGTCGGAGATAAGGATCTGCAGGATATCGAGAGCGCTCTTAAGGATGGCATCGACTGGATAGGCTTAAGCTTCGTCAGCAGCCCTGAGGATCTGAATCCCATTCATGATCTTATGGAAAAAATAAATCTGCGGCGACCGGTTCTGGCAAAACTGGAACGTCGCCAGGCGATGGATCACTTAGAGAAGATCGTAGCGGCGTTTGATGGGGTCATGGTCGCACGCGGCGATTTGGGGATCGAGGTGGAGTTCGAAAAGGTGCCGGTCATACAGGATCGCATCCTGCGGACTGCGCATCAATGCGGCAAACCTGCCATCGTCGCAACACAGATCCTCACATCGATGGTTGCCAATCCTCGGCCCACGCGGGCTGAAGTGACCGATATCGCTTATGCCGTTAAATCCGGCGCTGATGCCCTGATGCTATCCGAAGAGACCGCTATTGGAGCTTATCCTGTCGAGGCCGTGCAAACCATTGTGAAGGTCGCGCAGGAAATTGAAGCTTCATCCGGGCGCAGACAGAGTTCGGACGATGCTGAATTCGATCAGCGAAGAGCGCTGGCGCGTACCGCCGTCATATTGGCACAAAACACTAAGGCCGCCGCGATCCTCTGCCCCACTCATTCCGGCAACGCCGCCAGGTCTGTCGCTCAGTTTCAACCAAGAGTGCCGATCATCGTGGTATCCGATGTAGAGGAGCTGATTGGTGAATTGACACTGTATCGCGGGATCTACCCTAAATTTCGACCATTAGGCGACTCGCTGGATTCGAGGATTGAGACGGCAGTGACTTTCGCTGAAGAATTAGGGCTGGCTGAAAAGGGAGACAAGCTGGTCATTGTCGGCGGCGTTCCAGCAGGATCAGGTAAGATGAATCTGCTGATGGTGCATACTGT
>JAHJDJ010000343.1 GCA_018812585.1 bacterium | reverse complement strand
GTCTTTCTTCCCGCTGACGCCACGGGCGCATCATCTGAAGAGATGCACCTTGCCTCCTTGAAAAACCTCAGCTATGGTTTCTGTCCCGTCACCACAACGCGTCGCATCCTCCAGAGCTTTGAATAATTGAATCCAAAGATACGCTTTCGAGTATTATTGAAGATTTTTGTTGAAATTATGAGATTTCGGTTTTACTTTTGCGGTAACATGAATTGTAGTAAATAATTGCGGAGGCAAAAAATGCGAAAAATCTTATTGCTTAGCGTGCTCCTTTCGTTCGGTTTACTGTGGTCTTCAGCCGTTGTGGCACAGAATGATGACATTGGACTGGAGCTTGGAATTCACGCCGGAGCTGCTCTGGGATTGAACGAATCAGAAGACAATGAAATTAAACCCTTAGGGCGGTTCACTTTCGGAACCACCTGGTATAATGGAGTCCAATCGGAAATAGGTGTGGGGTATGCACAAAATGGCGATCCCGATTGGGATGTGGAATTAATTCCTATCGACGTGCGGCTGCGTGTCAGTCCGTTCGGATCTGAAACCTTTATCCCCTACCTATACGCCGGTTTCGGCGCCCTCTTTTATGAAGTGGGTACCAAGCCTGAAGGTTATCCACCAAACACTGAAATGCACGGCTGGACGGGATTGGTTCCGTTTGGTTTGGGTGTGCAATACTATCTGAATGAAAAGTGGTCCCTTGATTTCAGCGCCGGTGATAATTACACCTTCAGCGATGAATTGAATCCGTTGAATGGCGATGAGGATGACAGTTTCCTCTCCGGTACGGTGGGGCTGCGCTATGTTGTCCTGGAAGCCAACAAAGACAAAGACGGCGATGGTCTGCTGAACAAAGAAGAGAAGCTGCTGGGTACCGATCCCAAGAATCCCGATACCGATGGCGATGGCCTCTTGGATGGCGATGAATTGAACAATAACCGCACGGATCCTCTCTTGGCGGACAGCGACGGCGATCAGTTGGCTGATGGCGAAGAGGTCAACACCACTAAAACTGATCCCAACAATCCCGACAGCGACGCTGATGGTCTAAACGACTACGATGAACTGAACACCTACATGACCGACCCGCTGGTCGTCGACAGCGATGGCGATATGCTGAGCGACTATGATGAAGTCATGACGCATGCGACGGATCCCAATAATCGTGACACTGACGGTGATAAGCTGACCGACGGCGACGAAGTCACCAAGATCGGTTCCAGTCCGGTTATGATCGATACCGACGAAGGCGGCATCGGCGATTACGAGGAGGTCATGCGCGGCACCAATCCCAATGACGCCGTTGATGATTTTGCAGCAGAAGACATGATCATTGTGGACAAGGGTAAATCTATCGTGCTAGCCGGCATTCTATTCGCTTCGGGCAAGGCAGATATTGTATCAGCATCTGAGCCGATTCTGAAGAAGGCCAAGAACACCATGATCGCCTATCCGATGATGACGGTCAGTATCGAAGGCCATACCGACAATACCGGCAGTCTGGCTTTGAATACGAAGTTGTCGCAGTTGCGCGCTGAAGCAGTCGTGAATTGGCTGATCGATAACGGCATTGATGCTGGCCGATTGGAAGCAAAAGGCATGGGACCCCATAATCCTATCGCTGATAACGCGACCAAAGAAGGACGCGCCGAGAACCGCCGCATCGAATTCGTGCGCACCGATCTGGATGAATAGCATTTAGCTGTTGGCGATTAGCTGTTAGCCAATAAAAAGGGGTTGTCTCAAAATCTGTAAAAAGTCATTGCGAGACCCAATTTATTGGGTCGAAGCAATCTCGTAACTTACTGATAATAATGAGATTGTCCGTCAGTGGCCGGATCCCTACGGGACTTCGTTACTTCGTTCCTCGCAATGACTGCCCTTGTGGATTTTGGGACAGCCCCTTTTTATGTTTTAGACTGAGCGGAAATTCTCCCGCGGGTTTCAAACCCGCGGGAGGGTTATAACTTCTGACCTCCGAATCTACAATAGTAGCCGTAGGTTTTATACCTTCGGGACAGCAGAGTGCCCGTCTGATTTTGGACTCCGCCACCATAAGCACAAGCAGAATGACGGTCTACAAATCACGATCCATCTCTCCAGTCGCTTCGGCGACTTTGATTGAAATCTGGACATCCGAATTTAGACGGATGGGGAAAGGCTTCGGGGAAGTAATGCTTGGGGATGAAAGCGTCGAGGTCAAAGGCGATCCCGACTATAGAATGGAAGAATTGTTTAGACCACGTATTGCACTTATTAGTAAGGTCTACCGAGAACTGATAATCCACTTTTGGATGGAGATACTTTCTTAACAAGGGGTTGCAACCCCTTGTTGAAGATTTGGTAGACTGCGTCCCTGAAAAGCGGGACTTAGTCTACCCTACGCTTGCTGAAGCAGGCTGGTAGAATGTAGAGATAATGTAGCTCCGTACGCGGCTCTAATCAGCGAAATCAGTTTAATCAGCGGGAATCTGCGGTTCAGGAAATTTAGTGATTCCAAAATAATAGCAGTAGGCTTGTCTACCTTGTTCTCCGCCTTGGGCGGGCTGGCGGGTTTTACCCCCACCGTTTTACCCCGACATGATTTTTGTATAAAAAAAGCGATCCATCAATTGACGGATCGCTTTCTCGCGCAGCTCTGAAAAACAAATACTATGCATCATGCTTATACAGATGCACGTCCCTCTGCGGAAAGGGGATTGTAATTCCTTCTTTATCGAAGGTTTTCTTGACGTTCTCATGCATGTCGAAGTAGATGCCCCAGTAATTGGCCGCTTCCGCCCAGACGCGCACCACGAAATTGACCGAACTATCAGCTAATTCTGAGATGACCACCTGCGGAGCAGGATCTTTCAAGATGCGTTCATCATTGGCGATCAGACCATCAATCACCTTGCGAGCCTTATCGATGTCATCGCTGTAACCGATTCCGAAGGTGAAATCCACGCGGCGTTGCGGTTCAGTCGAATAGTTCGTTATGCTGCCGTTCGACAGGGGGCCGTTCGGAATTATAATGGTCTTGTTATCTGGGGTTTTCAAAATCGTATTGAAGATCTGGATGGAATGCACCGAACCAGCATATCCCTGCGCATCGATGAAGTCCCCAACCTTGTAGGGACGGAAACCGAGAATCAGTACGCCGCCGGCGAAATTGCCCAGGCTGCCTTGCAGAGCAAAACCAACGGCAAGACCGGCGGCACCCAAGATGGCGATGAAAGAGGTCATCTGCACGCCCACCATCGAAATAACGGTGATGAACAACATGATCTTCAGACCGATAGTGATCAAGCTGACCATGAACCGTCGCAGCGTGACGTCCACCTCACCTTTTTGCATGCCTTTACGAACTCCTTTACCGATCACCTTGATGATCCAAAGCCCGACGACAAGCGTAATGATTGCTAAGAGCAGTTTCGGCGCATAGACGATCGCCATATCTAATCCTTTGGCATAAAGCGCTTCCAAGTTAATCATTGTACCTCCACATATATGGATGTTTTATTGTTTTTGAAATTGTCAGAAGAAATACGCCGATACAAAATAGTTGTTGGCAAATTGTACACTTTTTGTTATACCTGCCAAGACCAGAATTTAATATAGAGATAAAATAAAACAAGTGCAAAAAGAAAAATGAAAAATTGCTAAAATAAACACAAACTTAGTATTTACTTCCTGCGTACAAAACTATTAGATTTGATAAAACTGAAAATAACCTTAAGTGGAGGTATATCCATGAAAAAGCTAATCCTTGTTTTCTTCCTGATTATTGCGGTTAGTAGTTTTGCCCAGGAAGCGGAGGAAAATCCTTACGCTTGGAAGACTTCCGTGGAAGCTTCTTTGAGCATGACGCAGGCTGCTTATTCAGACAATTGGACCGGTGGTGAAGTCGGATCGATTGTCTGGGCGTCTAATCTGCACGGTATCGCTCAGAAGCAGCTATCCGATCTGTGGAAATGGGAAAATGATCTGAAATTAGCTTTCGGTCAGACGCACAACCAGAACAAAGAGACCAAGCAGTGGTCTGAACCTGATAAATCGACAGACAAGATCCGTTTCGATTCGATTCTGAAGTTGACTCTCAACAGTCTGGTCGATCCTTACGCTGCCTTTGTGCTTGAATCCCAGTGGTACGATGCAAGTTTTGCTGATAAGAATCTCTATTTCAGCCCATTGGAGTTGACTGAGAGCGCTGGCGCTTCCCGTACCTGGTATGAAAAAGGTACAGAGCGCTTTGCGACCCGCCTGGGTTTTGGTTTGAGGCAGTACTTTGTGAAAGTGTACGACCCAGGAACGGAAGAAACCACAACCGAAACGGCTAATGATGGCGGTATCGAGTTCGTCGCTGACTATATGGAAAAGGTGAACGAGAGTTTGAGCTACACATCCAAATTGACGCTTTTCCAAGCGCTCTTCTATTCTGAATCTGACGCAGATACAGAGGATCTTTGGAAGTCGCTGGATATGGCCTGGGAAAATATTTTGACCGCAAGGGTCACCAAGATCGTGCAGGTCAGCCTCGCTTGGGAACTGGTCTATGATGAGCAGCAGTCAAATGCAGGTCAGTTCAAGGAGACACTGGCATTGGGTGTTGGTTGGGTATTCTAAGGCAGGTAGAAATTAGTGATGAAAAAATCCGGCTTAATCGCCGGATATTTTACTCCAATTCAAAGGATCCCCCCAAAAATTCGTCAGCGAAGATTTTCAAGATCATCAACCGGAAGATCTCCTCGCAGGGAGTGATAGAGTAGAAGCCAAGGGTGCGGGTAATCTTGTTTTGGACACGACTCTTGATGCGGGTCGTAGAGACGTTCCCTGATGAACCATTTTCAGGTACCTTGATTGCATTTTGGAAGAAATTCATCAATCGGGAACGGTTTAACAACTCATCTAACTGGTTCGCATCTTCGAAGAGTACTTTATAAGCGAATTGTTGTAAAGTCTTATCTGACTGGAAGCGCTTTGTCCAATTAATCAGATTGGGTGAACTGGCGATGGGAAAACGGTTAAGTTCCGGAAACATGGCGATCACTGTTGCGATGAACAGCTTCTTTCCCAAACGGTATTCCGTGGGCAGCATAGAAATATATTCCAGCAGATCGTTATCGAGAAAAGGATTCCGCATCCAGATAATCTGCTCCTTCAAATGCGATAGAGGATTGAGGTAGTTGATAAGCCGCTGATGGAAATAGATGTGATCTTTCACGTCATGCAGATCATCGTACGGGATTTCATCTAAGATTCCAGTCAGGACTGTTTGACTGGCAGATAATAATCTGTCATAAACTGGTCCGTTGAAATATTGATAATTCCGGTGCAATCCTTCCAGGTCGTGAATGCTCATCGAATGAAACATCTCAGCAACATCGGTGACATCTTCTTTCCAGCCGAAAACTTCATCGCCCCGCAGCAGATACTTCACCCCTAAATCATCGCGAATCTGTTCGAAGATATGCAGCCCTTCTGGATAATTTCCGATCCCGTCCGTGCGGCCTTCATCGCGTTTGACGAATGTCCTGAAATGAGCCGATAAACCGGCGGGATTAATGCGGTAAAACGTATGATGTGAGTTTATGCTGGCTGCAATGCGTCGAGCAATCTGGGCGTCACTGTCAGCTTTACCTAAAGTTTCACCCCAGGTAATCGTGTTCAGTTGTCGATCTGGATTATGTCCCGATGCAGATCCTAAAATCGCCCGCGAATCATACCCTCCGCTTAACAGCACCGCAAAGGCGTCATCATCGCTGATTCTTCGTCGAGTAGCTTCAAATAATAATTGACCAAACTCAGCAATCGCTTCAGGTTCTATTACCTTCTTCCGGAATGGCTTAAATGTATATTGCCAGTAAGTTCTTAGCTTTACGCC
>JAHJDJ010000342.1 GCA_018812585.1 bacterium | reverse complement strand
GGCTGAGTGGTCGAAAGCGGCGGTCTTGAAAACCGTTGTACCGCAAGGTACCGTGGGTTCGAATCCTACCTCCTCCGCTTATAACTCATTGGAGTACAATAAGTTATACGAAATTAACAAAAGCCCTATCCTACAGTTACAATATGGAATGTCTTAAATAAATACCCAGTGGTAAATCCAATTTCCGCCTGTTTTTTTATCCCTAATATCAACAACAGAAAATTAAGAGAATTTTCTCTTTTAGTACATAGACAGCAAAGGCCCTATTGTAATATTCGTTTCGGGCATTGGACAGGTTCAAATCCTCCACCCTGATTTTTTATGTCCGAATGGAATATTGTTTCAAGAAATGTTAATGTATCAACTGTTTCGGCCTTTCGGGCAGATTCTCTCGATTCCAAGAAGCTCGCTGACAGCTGCCGATGTTACCCCATACACCAGATAATTTTTCCCCAGCGCTTGAATCCGATTTTTGATTTGGCTGAAGGTATTATTCACAAGCGTGGTTCCCGTAAAGATGATTATATCCGATTTATCAATAAGCTCTTCGGTGCGTACGTTGCCATCCCAAATTTCCACTCCGAATCTTTGTTCACCAATGATATCACGGCCTAAATCAGTTATCCTAACATGCTCATGCCCGAAAGTATCTATCAGTCTTTCTGCAATAGCCGGATTTAGTCCAATCAGTCCCACATTTACTTTGCCGTATTTCTTAAGGATCATCTCGGCGATTTCCAGAGCGCATTCCTCCGGTTCGTCATCCTTACAGTGCACCGTTTTCTCAACTATCTTAAGGCTACCCAGAAGGGCATTGATCGTAGCTGCATAAATGGCACGATTCTGATTGGTAGTCAAATCAAGGTTAAGAACATCATTTAAAGTACCAAGAAATTCCTGCGGCGAATCGGTAAAGGCGTGACCTTTTGATCCCTGCAAAGTCGCCTCCATGACTCGTTCTTTGCCAATGATGATAGGGAAGTCCCGTCGACCCGGCTTTCCAATAGCCTCCTCCGGTGTCAGTGGCTTGGCTAAAACCGTAACATTAACTTGGAGCATCTGCTCTTTTTCGGCAATTTCTTTGACCCGGATTCTGATCAGTTCAAGGATCCCTTCTTCTTTATTCATATCCATATTTTCAGCTCATAAACGAAAGAAAAAATTTAAGTGCAACATAGGAAAAAACGAGTCCGAACACAAGTTTCAAGACCTTAGAAGAGGTTCGCTTGTTGAGTGTAGCTCCCATATTGGCTCCAAGCAATGTACCTAAACATATTGGTATGGCCACGTTGAGATCGATAAATCCCTGCCAATACTTAAATCCTGAGCTAATGAGGGCATTCACTGAAAAACAGGTCAATGAAGAAGCCATGGCCAACTTAATAGGAGCGTTAAGGATATAAATGAAAGCCGGAACAAGAATCACACCGGTTCCTATTCCGAGAAGGCCGGGTAACACGCCCGCTATGGATCCGATTGAGATTTTATGTATCAGGGGGCCGTTGATTTCGTTACTATTATTATTCTCATACTTCTTGATTAAGCCGGGTATTCCTTCAGCAATCATACGTAATGAGATCAGAGCGAATACGAGACCCATCCCCAGATCAAGCCAGCGCTCTCGTGTCGAAAGATATAAAAATCCATACGAAAATATGGCAGTCGCTATGGCTCCGGATATCATAATGGGGGTGACGCTACGTAGATTTATATTCCCCAGTTTGTAATGACGGTAGCTTCCTCCCAAAGTTGTGAAAAACACAGCCAGAACGCAGGTACCTGCGGCATTAGCAGGTGACAACCCCACCAGAAACCGCAACATCGGCATCAGTACAATTCCCCCGCCGATTCCCAGAAAACCTCCCAGTGTGCCTGCCAGGAACCCTCCCATAAAAAGCATCAGTATATCAGACAAATTACCCAGCTCCACCTTTCCTGGAAACCAAAGCCATGTGATTCATTTGGTTGAATGATTTAATCTCAATCATGGTCGGTTTTTACACACAGGATATGTTCGCAGTACGGATCACCTTTCGGAATAGACTGACCGATATGATATTCAAGGTTGCTATCCAAAGCGGCTATAAGATTTTTTTCCATACAGGTATGCGCCTGACAAATTTCGTCATTTTTAAACGGGTAAGGACATCGACTCACTGTAATAACCAGTCGATTTTCAGAAAATTCGCTGACTTGCCAGTCATCGCTTATCATATCGAATACTCTCAGAATATATTTCCCGACCTGGGCTATGCCCTTCAATTTACGCCGTTTATTTATATTAGTGCCAATGCCGGCACCAAATTTCCTGCTTACACCCCGAATCAGATCAAGTCCGTCCTCGCCGAATCTTTCATAAATGGCTTCATAAAGACTGCAAAGGCGTTTCATATATCCGGGCACCGCCCGATAGTATTTTTCCTCAATTGTCAGTCTTTCGAATTTCAGTTCTTTGGGTAAACTCATAAAAGAACTCCCTATAGGTTCGTCAGTTAGCTTGTTTTTTCCAACACAAGCCGAAACAAATACTGCGATTACCCTACCTCCTTATTAAGACCATGCTATCGTCGATTGAGTGCAGAATAAAAACCTTATACCTTAAACGCAAAAACAACTTTGCTATATAAATCTGTAACTGCTTGTATCTAAGGCTCTGACTCACGGCTTCACTAACGCTTTGATTACTTGCTGATTGTTAGCTGAATTGAAGGGTTCCTCAATATTGTAGTCAATCATCTTCTCGAATACCTCTTGCTGTTTGCTCATTACAACAAGTTGTTTGAGGTTGCATCCGATATCCCATAATTTTTAGAATGTACTGAAAACTTTTTGTTTGATGCCGATCATTACAGAAGCTTTTTTTCTAACCGATTTCTAACCGCGAACTATCCCGGACTTCATCCAACTACATCGAACTACACGTAGCTACACCTAACTTAATATATGGAATGGCATCGAATTACGTGTATTTTGCCCTGCTTCAAGGAATTAGACAATATGCCGCGCGTTGAATCCTACCTCCTCCGCCAGATAAAACTAAACTAGTCGCTTCGCGATTCTGTTTCCCACGTCAGTCCTAGAAAATAAGAGTTCTATATGCATCACATGTTGCCCGCTTTCTGTTTGCATCTCGTCAGGAACAATCCCGTATTCCCCTCGCTCTCATGTTTCCGGCCTTTCGCGATGCTCATTTCGATAATCTTTGGGTTGCATTATTGGCAGAGGAAACCTATCATGATTGAGTCAGGCATGTCACTTTCAAGTTTTGTAATCTCTGTCAAGGGAAATATTATGAACAGACTGATTATTGTTTTTGCGGCCATTTGCTTCATGGCAGTAGTGGTATGGGGTGATGATCGGTCCACCGGCCTAGTACCAGGCGAAGGCTTCGTTGAGGTCATCGGCGGGAAAGTGTGGTACAAGATTGTCGGTAACGGGAAGCGGACGCCGCTATTAGTGTTGCACGGCGGTCCAGGCGTACCGAGTGTCTATCTAAGGCCGCTGGAGGCGCTGGCTACGGACCGTCAGGTGATTTTTTATGACCAACTTGGTTGCGGTAACTCCCCTGGTGCCTCCGATACAGCAATATGGACGATTGAGCGATTTGTGGGGGAGATAGCTCAGCTGCGCGAGGCATTGGGCTTGAAAGAGGTCCATCTCTATGGACACTCCTGGGGTACAATGCTGGCCGTGGACTATGTTCTCAATCGGCCCGCCGGTGTAAGTAGTCTTGTTCTGGCGAGTCCCGTTCTTAGTGTTCCCCGCTGGTCTCGCGATGCCGACAGCCTGCTGGGTATTCTGCCGGATTCCTTGCAAGAGGTAATCAGGCGTCACAAAGTGGAAAAAACAACAGATTCACCCGAATATCAATCTGCCGTAATGGTCTACTACCGGCAATACCTTGCGCGCCGGCAGCCTTGGTCTGATGATCTAAACAGTGCTTTCGCACAGCTGAACCAGGCGATGTACAGATACATGTGGGGGCCAAGCGAGTTTATTGTTACAGGGACACTCAGTGATTACGATCGCACAAATCGTCTCGGCGAGATCACGACACCGACTCTGCTCACGGCGGGGCAATTCGACGAAGCTACACCCGCAACAGTCAGGTATTACCAGAGCCTCATACCCGGATCGGAGATTGCTATTTTGGAAAAATGTGGGCATATGACCATGCATGACGACCCGGAGACCGATATCCGGGTAATTCGAGAATTTCTGGCTAAGATAGAGAGCGAATAAACTGACAGGTTTGTCGGTGACCATCCTGCTGGGGCTTGACATCAATCGCCGATCAAGTACATCGGTATGGATCGCCGAAGCTGACGACTCCTTTACTACCCGGACGAAACAAATAACCTTGCTCTTGAGCCGCTATTTCAGCAACATCATTTTCCTGGTCGACACCCTGTTCCCTGCATGGAGTCTGTACAGGTAAACCCCGGAGGCCACCGGCGCGCCATCCGCATTTCTACCATCCCAAACGACCGTGTGCCTGCCCGCTTCGAGATAGCGATCCACCAGCGAAACCACTCTTTGGCCAACGACGTTGAATATTTCCAGTTCAACGTCGGCTGCGACATGCAGGTCAAAACTAATCTGTGTCGTCGGGTTAGCCGGGTTCGGGTAATTCTGTCCCAACTCAAACTCGGCGGGCAAAGTCATCACCTGTACCGGCGCTCCATCATAGGTTGCAAATACCACGCTGACGATATCACCCGTGACGTTAAGAAATGTACCCTTAAAATGTTGTCCCGCACTGAGGCTATACAATAGGATGTGCGTGCGTTCGCCATCGAATCGGTATTTCATATCCATACCATCCGCAAGCAGGTCCGGGGTCACATCGCCAGCATATACCAGATACGCTGCTCCAACGGGATCACTGACCCAGAGAGCGCCGTCCTGATTGGTGAATGTGATACATTGTGGACCGCTCTTGGGGTATGGCTGCGAATCGCCCACGACAATTCGGATCAGCGCGACCAGGTCGGCAACTGTCAAGGGAACGCCGTCGGCGTTTACATCAGATGCCGCGACTGAGGCATCTATGTGATTACCGAAAGCGGTCAGTCCGTTGAGGAAATAGTCAGTGAAAGCCACCACATCGGCGATTTCATTGGCAATACCGTTCACATTGATGTCCCCTCGCAAATCAATGGAGTCGGCACAGACTATGTCGATGCCGCCATTGTAGAAATCGAGGCAGCGGACGGGGGCGCCTTTGTCAGAAACGTCACACTGGTAAGCTGCCCCGAGAAGGCTAGGAAATGCTGCGCCTGGATTCTCGACCGGGAGAGTATTGCCATAGTCGTAAACGTGTTGGGAGATATAGAGAGTGTCGCCCCCGATTGAGGATAGTGTGTTATCGCCGCAATCGTACCATGAGAAGCGAATCGGCACGTACTGGCACTCCAGTGTTCGATCATTGGACACAAGGAAAGTCAGATCAACCAGGTCTCCGGAGGCCTCAGATCCGTCAAGATGACACGATGGATGCCCCGGTCCATTGTTATCCTCGGCCATTGCCACGACACGAAGCATCCCTGACGGACAGGCTGTCCCGCCGCAGTTACTACCCTGGCCAAAGCGGTACGTAAAGAACTCCCAATCGCAATCCCGAAGAAGCTTGCCGGGGGCTGCCTTGACGAAACTAAGCGCCGACGCATCATATTCAAGCAAAAAACTAAAGCCGGCCATCATCGGCATTTCCTGCGGCGCATTCACATATAACGAGACCTGCTCGAAAAAGCCCTGAATGGAATTGTGTGTTTTCTCAATAACAACCGACGGGCACTCACTCTGGCAAACGATCGTGATCAGCTGGTCACAGCTGGAACTGTTACCCGATTCATCGGTCGCTGTCCAGCTGCGGGTGATAATATCCCCCACCTGGCTGTCACTGTAGGTTATATCAGGGTCAGGAT
>JAHJDJ010000341.1 GCA_018812585.1 bacterium | reverse complement strand
TCTTTATCAGCCGCTTCGTGAGCGGTCAGCAAAACCGTATAAACGGACTTCTTACGGTGTGTCAAAGGAATGCCAGCATAAGCTGCCGCCGCAATTCCGGCAGTCACTCCAGGAATGACCTCGAAGGGAATCCTATGCTGTTTCAGGTAAAGCGCTTCTTCGCCGCCGCGCCCGAAGACGAACGGATCGCCTCCTTTCAAGCGCGCGACCTGTTTGCCCTGACCAGCCAGATCGACCAGCAATTGATTAATGCTATCCTGCGTCAGGGAATGTTGATCCGCAGCTTTTCCCACATAGCGCCGTGCGACGGTATCAGGCAGTGTCACAACCAGTTCAAGAGGAACCAGCCGGTCGTAGACCACTACGTCGCATTCAGCCAGAACTTCATTTGCCCGCGCCGTAATCAACCCCGGATCTCCGGGACCCGCGCCGACCAGATAGACTTTTCCTTTATGTTCCATCGTTTAAGATCTCTCCTGCGCCTTGTTGCATCAGTTTTTCTGCGATCTGCTCTCCCAACGACGGCGCCTCACTGATGCGGTCGGTTTCGCTATGAGCGTCGACCGACATGCTGCCATTTAAAGACAATACCACTGCATCCATAATAAGCTTATTGCCATCCACCCAGCGCGCCCAACCTCCGATAGGAAGTGAACATCCTGCCTGCAATGCCTTCAAAAGAGATCGTTCCGCGGCTAATGCTGCCTCAAACCTTAAATTACTGATTTCACGCGCTATGGAGACTGCTCTATCATTCTTAAGCAGTGCTTCTACCGCCAATGCCCCTTGTCCCGGTGTCGGCAGAAAATCAGCGGTTGATAGGATTTCGGTGATTCTATCTTCCAGGCCTAACCGCACCAATCCCGCCCTTGCCAGAATAATAGCGTCGAAATCGCCTTCGCCCAGCTTGCGCAGCCGGGTATCCACGTTGCCGCGCACTTCCACTGCCACCAGGTCGGGCCGCAGTTTCCGCATCTGCGCCCGCCGCCTTGGCGATCCGGTAGCGATCTTAGCCCCTTCAGGCAATCCCAGCAGTTTTTTCCCACTACGCGAGATTAAAACATCTTCCACCAACGCTCGCTGGGGTACGGCAGCCAGGCAGAATTCTTCCGAGAGCGTTGCCGGCAGATCCTTAGCGCTGTGTACTGCCAGATCAATCTCACCCTCAGTCAAAGCGCGCTCCAGCTCTTTGACAAAGACGCCCGTCCCGCCCATTGCCGCCAAAGGTGTCCTTTGATCGGCATCCCCGCTGGTCTTAATAACCTGCAAGTCAAATTGATAATCTGGCGATACCTCCGCTAATCGATTGACAACCCAGGTCGCCTGCGCCAGTGACAATTTGCTGCCGCGCGCCCCCACCCGGATAAGCTGCCTGCCTCTATCCGTCATTCTCCTCCTCCAACCAGCCTTCCCAGAGTTGCAATGGAGGATCACCGGCGGACCAGGATCGCAGAACGTCAATATCGGTTGCCAGCAGGCGGCTGTAAAGTTTTTTCTTCAGCTCAAAGTCGGTGGTATGAGCCTGTACATAATCCCGGAAATGGATTAATAGTTCGGTGTGTTCGAGAAGCTCGAACTGTTCCAGATAATTTTCCAGCTCTTTGCGCAGGGCCTTCGTTAAAAAGGGTGTCTGCCCTCCAGAACTTATCGCCATCGTAATAGGACCCCGCCTGACGATAGAAGGGAAGATTACCGTGCATAGCTCTGGCTGATCAACGACATTTACCGGAATACCTTTTGAAATACAAACGGTGTAAATATAACGATTAACTTCGGGCTGATTTGTGGTCGCTATCACTAATCTGAAGTTTGTCAAATCATCGTCAGAATATTTCCGCTGCTCCCAGACACAGGCTCCCTGTTCGATGACTTTTTGCAGATCGGCTTCGACTTCAGGCGAAATAATCGTCACTTCAGCGCCCGCCAGCAGCAGTTGTTCCACCTTGCGCAGCGCCACTGTTCCGCCGCCTACCACCAGGCAGGGCTGATTTTCGATATTGAAAAAAAGCGGCAGGTATTTTTTCGGTTTTGAATTGGGCATCATTTGCTTCGGATTTCCACAGGTCAGGGAGTTATCTCTTGACAAATACTAACTCAGATCGTATTTTATATACATCACAACCAAATCAGAAGGAGTCGACCGTGTCCATCGTTACCCTATCCCGCGGATCCAAGGTTGGCGGTCAAAAGCTGGCGGAGATGCTGGCTGCTGAGATTCAGTGCCATAATATAATAAGCCGTGAAGTCTTAGTCAAGGTTTCCGAGGAGTATGGCGTAACGGAGAAGACGCTAATCGAGGCGATGGATAAACCTCCAAAGATCTGGGAACGCTCGGTCGGTAACCCACGCCATTTGTATCTGATATACATCCGCGCCGCGCTGCTGGATTATGCGGCGCAGGGATGCCTGGTTTATCACGGCAACGCCGGTCATTTCCTGCTGGGAGATATCAGTTGGGTGTTGAAAGTCCGGCTGATTGCGCCCCTCGAACAGCGTATAACACTCCTGCAGAAAACCATGGAGATCGATCGCTACAACGCTGAACAGCATATTCATAAAATCGACGATGAACGCGCCCGCTGGACCAAGTTTCTGTATGGTGAAGATTGGCGGGATCCTCATAACTTTGACATGGTCCTGAACCTGCGCAGCCTCTCATTTACAACGGCCTGCCAGTCGATTAAAAATATGCTGGATGCGGACGAGTTCAAGCAGACCGACCAGCGCGACGCCGAAATTGCGAATAAGGCTCTGGCCGCACGGGTACAGGCTTCTCTCGCCGCTCATCCGAAAACTGCATCAATCGATATCGATGTTTCTGCCGAATCGGGATCCATAACACTGTCCGGGCTGTTGCACAGCAACGCCACTCACGACAATATTCTTGCTTTGACGAAAGAAGTACGCGGCGTCCTGTCGGTCAATAATATGATGCGGGTTTAGCTCGCTCTGCCCCACACCACCGCGAATGATGTATCCCTGTGCCGTCGACTCCCCCGCAGTCGACGGCTTTTTTTCTTTATCATGATCAGAGACCATGTCATTCCGTGCTTGACACGGAATCTGGAGTACCATGCTACATTACGCAACGCATTCTTCCAATCCCAGACTATCTTTAGAAAGCGGGCAGAATCCGACGGAATCAGCGCCACTGGCGCTGTCATGCCGGACTACGATCCGGCATCCAGAGCAGAATTTTGATAATACACGGTCATTGCGAGGAAGTGAGCCGATCACATCGGCGAACGACGAAGCAATCTTCGCGCCCAACCGCGGCTCTAATCCCCCCCTCCCCCCCCTTAGTAAGGGGGGCAAAACGCAACACCCCCCTTATCAAGGGGGGAGACTCG
>JAHJDJ010000340.1 GCA_018812585.1 bacterium | reverse complement strand
GTTTCGGTCCTTTAACTTTAACATCCCCTGGCGGACGTTCCCAAGATTTCTACCGGACGCAGAATGTTCCGGCTATTGCCCCGCCCGGTGACTATACCTACGAGGTTTACGCAGGTATCTATCCTGATATCATCTGGTGCAGCGATAGTTTCCCATTCGAAAAGTTAGAAACTAGTGATGGGCCAACAGTATCGAATTGGGATAATTGGGGGAGATGCTTTAATGAAGCAGGAGAATCATACTTGGGTCTTCCTACTACCTTTTTACTGTTATCCCCCGCACCCAACCCCTTCAATCCCACCACCACCTTCAGCTATGAGCTGCCGGAAGCGGTGCAAGTATCACTGACAGTTTATGACATCAGTGGACGGCAGGTTGCTACGCTGGTTGACGGCTATAGAAACGCAGGAACCTACCAGACAGAATTCCACGCGGAAGGTTTAGCATCAGGCGTCTATCTGTATCATCTAAATGCTGACGAGTATCAGACCACTGGGAAAATGGTCTTGTTGAAGTAGGTCAATAAGTACAAAAGAAGCCAGAAGAAGAGAGGCTGTCACTTATGGGACAGCCTCTTGGCTTAGTGTTTGATCAGGCGGGCAGGATCGCGAAGCATCCTGCGATAAAAGTGACGAATGTCACTTCACCAGCGCCATCTTCCGAATCGCACTGAAATCCCCTGCTTCCAGCCTGCTGAAGTAAATCCCCGATGCTAAATGCGAGGCGTTGAAAGTAACCTCGTGGTAGCCGGCACTCCGCCAGCCGTTGACCAGCGTCGCTACTTTCCGGCTCGATACATCGTAAATCAACCGTGATTATGTATTATCATCATATTTTAACCCGCCTAACAAAGAACGAATTCGCATTTTATTCCTTGACTTTTTAAAAAAGGTTTAATAGATTCATTGCATTATCTTGTCAGGGTGTTTACACTCAAGCTGCTGATGGAGTCTGGAAAAACAGGTCTCCCGGTATGCCTTTCTTCTCTACTTCTGCCGCCTCCAAGCGGAAAGTCAAGTAAGCGTTAAAAAACTGGTTTACTTAAAGTGATCATCATAATCAAGAAATATCAATGCATTGCGGCGAAAATACTCACCGCTATGCTGATTGCTGCCTGTTTCAGTGCGCATGTTTTCGCTGAAGACTTCAACCTGATCACTATCGCCAGTGGAGACAGCATCGGTGACGAATTCTGCCATCTGGCGACCGGCCATGGCGATTTCAATGGTGATGGCTACGAAGATATTCTGGTTGGCGCGCCAGGTGGTGGTGAATCGGGTTACGCTAAGATGTTCTTCGGTTCCGCATCGTTCGACACGATACCCGATCTGGTCTTCTACGGTGAAACGGACTCCCTTGTCTATTCCAGCTTATTTGGCAGCAGTTGTGCTTTTGCCGGGGATGTCAATGGTGATGGTTTTGATGATATTCTAATCGGTGCGCCGGAGCATTGTATATGGGGTCTCTGTACAGGAAGGGCATACCTTTACTATGGAAACGACACTTATGATAGCGATCCAGATTTAATATTCTATGGTGAGGGTCTCTGGTATAGAATGGGTCTCAATGTTTCCGGTGTGGGGGACATCAACAATGATAGTTACGATGATTGGTTGATTCTGTCTGTAAACACCTATCCAACAGGAAGGATTTACCTCTATTTTGGAAGTGAACAGCCGGATAACATCTATGATGTCTGCTTTGTGGGAGAATCTTATTATGATGTGATGGGTTTTTACAAACCTTTCTTAGGTGACGTCAATAACGATGGATTCGATGACATGCTACTCGGGAGTGCAAGCTATGAAACATATACTGTAACAGCAGAGATCCACCTTGGCGGTGCGACAATTGACACCGTCGCCGATCTGCTAATTAATAATTCCCTACCGGATCATTATTTTAGTGAATTAGCAGGCGCAGGCGATATCAACAATGACGGATATTGCGACTGGATCCTTGGTCAGTATCGCGAGGCAACTCTAATTTATTTTGGATCAGATACACTGGATAACGTTTCTGATCTTACAATCGTTCCGGAACCTCCCTGCGATGTTTTGGGAGCGTCTTCAGCTTGCGGTGACATAGACGGAGATGGAATATCCGATATATTGTTAAAAGGGGCAATTGATGATGGGAACTTTACAGGCCAGGTATTGGGATTTCTTGGTGGAGGTAATCTGGATAATCAGTATGATTATTTTTTCGATACGGGAATCTCTCACCAGAACCTGGGGAATTATCTGACAGTATCGGACATCAATGGTGATTCTATATGCGAGGTAATCGCAGGAGCCTACCAACGCGAATCATCGACTCATTGGGGTCCCGGTCAAATATTTATTCTATCTACTCAATTAATACCGTCGGTTGAGATTACTGAAAAAAATGTCCCTCAAGATTTTCGAGTAACTTCCCACCCTAACCCTTTCAACCCCTCCACCACCTTCAGCTTTACGCTGCCGGAAGCGGTGCAAGTATCATTGACCGTTTATGACATCGGTGGACGGCTGGTCGGGACGTTGGTTGACGGCTATAGAAACGCAGGGACCTACCAGACAGAATTCCACGCGGAAGGTTTAGCATCTGGAGTCTATCTGTATCACCTCAGCGCTGGTGAGCATCGAACTACTGGCAAGATGGCACTGATGAAATAAACCAACAGATGATATAGATTTTGGCAGGTACGGAGACCTGCCAGCACTTCGACATAGAATAGGCATCCCACCCGGGATGCCTATTCTTTTCTTCTCTACTTCTTTACTTCTTTCCCCTACTTCACCAGCGCCATCTTCCGAATCGCACTGAAATCCCCTGCTTCCAGCCTGCTGAAATAAATCCCAGATGCTAAATGCGAGGCGTTGAAAGTAACCTCGTGGATGCCTGCATCTCTGTAGCCATCGATTAATTCAGCGACTTTCCGTCCTGGAATATCATAAACTGAAAGAGTCACATGACTGAATGCTGATAGCTGAATGCTGATTGCTGTCGTCGGATTGAAAGGATTGGGATATGCTCTCAGACTATAACCGGCAGGAATCACCGGTTGGGTGGCTTCTGCGATCTCATCGAAATCTTCGCCGCTGTTCTCCCAGCCGGTCGACCAGTCCAGTCCCGCGGACCCGGTCTTGGCGAAGGTGAAATAATCACTGCTCACGTCGCTGCCCACTTCTGCGTAAATATTGTAGCGGTAAACTCCCCAGGGCGCCGCCTGAGGAATATTCTGAATCCGCAGACGATCACCGCTGAAACCGGCCGCCAGATTGATGGTCACCGGACCGATAACCGGACCATAGATTGTTCCATTCGGCAGCGTGATGTCACTCCAGATGGTTGTGGTTTGCGGAGTAGTATCGATATTATCGACCCAGATGGTGAAATCGATGCTGCCGCCGGTTCCAGGGATGACATTGAGAATCTCATGGGGCGTCAACAGTACTCGCACCGGCATAGACTGGTCGTAAGGCAGCGCGCCCATATCGCTAATCGTGCCGTCTGGATCGGTATACAGCGGATTCGGATCTCCGCTGTCGATGCAGGGAGAATCCCATCTCAAGCGGAAATCAGAGTGTGTCGTATCCACGAACATGGGGTATTCATCGATGTTGCCAGTACCGGTCCAGCCCCCTGTGACATCACAGTAAGTGACGTCCCAGGTTCCACCGATCTGAGGATTGCTGGATGCGCTGTTATCCCAGAAAATGTTGTTTATCAGATGGTCATCCGGCCCGTATCCGTAAATGCCGCCACCAGAGTTTGACGCAGAATTCTGATAGAAGGTATTATTTCTGACAGCCTCGCCTCCCCAATTGTCAAAAAAGAAACCTCCGCCATGACTGTAAGTCGCCTGATTTCTGGCGAATACATTATTCTGGTAAAGGATGTTGTAACCGCCGCCCGAGTAAATCCCTCCACCAGTAGGTCCCACATTTTCGACGAAATAATTATTGATTGTCGTTACTATCGAGCCATCAACCCACATGCCACCACCCCCGTAGTAGCCTCCCTGATTGTCATGCACGATATTATTAATGATCAACGCGTGAGCATTATTCGTGCACCAGATTCCACCCTTAGGGTAGTTACCGCTGATGACATTGCCGTCGATTGTCCCCGGAGATTCCTCAAAGTAAATCCCTCCCCCATGATCTTGGCAGCCATTGTTCAAGATATAATTGTCCTTTATCAGAGGCACGGAATAGAAGCAGAAGATCCCTCCACCGGAATCTATGACGTTGCTGTCCTTAATGATGTTGCCAGTGATGACCGGATTGGAGTTACTCCAACTGGCGATGGCGCCGCCATCATCTTGGGTGTCATTTCCCAGAAACAGGTTATTGTTAATCTCCGGATCAGATCCCTCGCAGTTGACCCCGCCTCCCTTCTGGTCCGCTTGATTGGCTATGAACCGACAGTTCGTGATAATCGCGTCCGAACCGTTAGATAGATGAATCGCCCCGCCATAGCCATTGGCTTTACAGCTTTCAAAGGTGCAATGCGTGATAGACGGGCGGGAATTATCGCAATAAATACCGCCACCTTTCCCCTCTTCAGTTCCCCAGGCCGAAGCGTAACCGTCTTTGATGATGCAATAATCCAGAACAGATCCGTCGGGCGCATCGAAAAAGCGAATTCCCCACCAACCCACTTCCGGTATTTGCGGATGGAAGTAGATCGAATCGGTGACTGTTCCTATAGCCTCTAATATGCCGTAGACTTCAAACCTGTAATGACCCTCAAAGATGACTTCGACACCAGGTTCCACCAAAAGCATATCGGGTACCTGAATTGTTATATCTCCTTGTATGATAAAAGGCGATCCCGCCATCCCCCAAGTTCCGGAAACATTCCCGCCCGGAATAATGGTTTCGGCCTGAGTAATCGATGATACTAATACTAAGATCGCGATAAAGTGAATTACGAGTTTCATCTCAACCTCCAGAAAATTATGGCGGTGCGTTTCCAATGCCTTATGATAATATACATATCAATCGCCAATTTTCAAAGAGGAAAATAATTAATTTTACAATTGGTATTCTCTTGGAATCGACATACTCGTCCTTCTCTTTCTCCTTGACAATTAACCTTGAAATCGTTATATTCTGACGATTTGGCTTTCAGCGATGAAAGGTTGGCAGCTATGATGGCAGACGACGTCGTTATATCGGATAAAAAAACTAAATGGTCAGATCTGATTCGGGAAGAGGATTACTGGTCGATCTGGTTTGGATTCATCATCATTTTCGGATCCCTGCTGATGTGGATTCCCAAAGTCCCCAAGGTTGGCAAATGGACGACCGATCCGCTGGATGCGTTTCTGATCACTTCCGGTGAAACGACGACCACGATATTCCTGTCGCTTTTCATATTGATGGCTGCCTTAGGAATTCTGACGGCCATTGGCATAGCCGCAATGCGAACGAACCGGTTTTTCGAATACCTGGCAGGCTTTTGCGGTGTTTTCGTACTGGCGACGATTTCATACTGGATCGCCAACCAAACGAACATCAAGTACTTGGGTTTAAGTTACGCCATGTGGGCGCTGCTGCTGGGATTGCTGATATCGAACACCGTCGGCGCTCCAAAATGGCTGAAAGCAGGCGCCAAGACCGAGATGTTCATCAAGACCGGCCTGGTATTGTTAGGCGCGGAAGTCCTGTTCAAGAAGATTCTTTCTCTGGGATTGCCGGGATTGATGGTCGCCTGGATTGTGACGCCGATCGTGGTCATCTTCATGTACCGATTCGGCGTAAAAACGCTCAAGATGGCGAATAAGCGCCTGGTGATCATCATCGCCGCCGCGACCTCGGTCTGCGGCGTGTCCGCGGCGATTGCGACAGCGGCCGCCTGCCGCGCTAAGAAGGAAGATCTGACCTTCGCTGTGGGATTGACGCTGATTTTCACCGTGCTGATGATGATCTTTATGCCCATTATCATCAAGGCCATCGGCATGAACGACATCCTGGGCGCGGCCTGGATGGGAGGCACCATTGATTCCACTGGAGCCGTCGTGGCGGCGGGATCGATGTTGGGACCGACCGCGGAAAAGGTCGCGGCCGTGGTGAAGATGATTCAGAATGTCTTAATCGGACTACTGGCGTTTTTCGTGGCGATCTACTGGGTCACTGTGGTGGAACGAGGCGAAGGCGACGCCAAACCCAACGCCATGGAGATCTGGTACCGCTTCCCCAAGTTTGTTTTAGGTTTTGTGGGCGCTTCCCTGCTGTTTTCTTTCGTAGTTCTCCCTATGATGCACGGCGATTTCAAGCTAGTGGAAGTTGAATTTATCAATCCGGTGACCAAAATATTGCGGGGCTGGTTCTTCTGCCTGGCGTTTACTGCCATTGGCCTCGAATCCAACTTCCGGGATCTGACCAGCCGCATGGAGGGCGGCAAGCCGCTGCTGCTCTATGTTATAGGTCAATCGTTCAATCTGGTGCTGACGCTGTTCATCGCCTGGTTAGCTTTTATGGTGCTTTTCCCTCATGCCGTCCAATAATAACAACATAATCGCCTGGCTGAAGTTGGGTTTTGGTTCGCTTGTCATTGGCAGCTTCGTCTGGTTGATGACGACGGGGTGGACGCCTCCGGGCATCCTGGGTGAAACCATCCGTCACAATCAGGAAAACGACATCGACGCATCGCCCTTCTTCTACGGTGATGTGGAGAATATGACAGAATTGGAGGAGGGGTTGCAGGTGGTGGTGAAGTAGTGGCTGGTGATCACCAGCCCGTCAGATTCTGGACAAGCCACCATGGGCACAGGGATCCAGTCAAGCCGATAAAACAAAGTCATTGCGAGGAAAAGCGCAGACAAAGTCTGAGCGATCCGAAGCCTCTTCGCGACTTATCGCGAGCGCTGATCTGTGAAATCCCCTAATCTGCGTAATCTGTGATCCAGACATTTTTTTCCTCCTCATCACCCAAATCCACAAAAAACCTCTTGACTTCTCCACCCATATGTTGTATATTATAAGTATAATCCCGCTATATTAATCCAATACCAGAGAATACTATGCTAATAGACAACATTATTTCCATTCTTCCATTTTTCCATCGTTCCATAAATCTAGGACAAATCTGTCATCTCCCCAGAAATCTCCCGCACGACCGGATGACAGATCTGGCGGACACACTTAATTGGCGGACAAATCTGGCATAATATTTCATGAACCTCGCCGCCTTGAAACCTCAAGCCTTAGCCATCCTCGACTACTGGGAAGGCGACGTCAACGCCCTGCTGCACATGCACAGCGATGACGGCGAAGTCATGAGCGTGCCGGCATCTTACTATTTCCGAGAACACCAGGGCTGGCCCATGGTCGAGCAGACGGCCGTCGATCTGTGCCGCGGGCGAGTGCTGGACGCCGGAGCCGGCACCGGCTGCCACAGCCTGGTCTTGCAGCAACGCGGCCTGGACGTCACAGCCATCGACATCCTGCCCGAATGCGTTCAGGTGATGCGCGAGCGTGGAGTAGTAAATGCCGTCCTGGCTGACGTTTTCCGCTATCAGGATGAGCCACTTGATACTATCCTGATGCTGATGAACGGTATCGGTTTCGTGCAGGATTTAAAGGGGATGGAACGGCTGTTATCCGGCATCGGGCGGCTGCTGAAACCTGGCGGGCAGCTACTGTTCGATTCATCCGACGGGAGGCATGACGTCAAGCCGGAAGATCCGAAATCGATCGAGATCGATCTGGACAAATCGCCCTACTTCGGCGAAGTGGAGTTGTGGCTGGAATACCGGGGAATCATCGGAGAGAATTTCAAGTGGCTGTACGTCGATACGGACACGCTAACCCTCATCGCCAACCGCTGTGGTTGGTCGACGAATATCATCGAGATGGATGAGGAGGGGCTGTATCTGGCGCAGTTGACTAAGTCGGAGTAAGGGATCAATCCGACTACCGCATGGACTATAACTTATTGATTATCAAGGGGTAATCATGCAAGAAATAAAAAGTGGCATGAGGTCTGGAGGCGCTTGTATTTGCGTCAAGTGCGGACATAAAATCGAACACCGTGAGGGAGTGCCCTGCCGAGAGGAGAATTGCCCGCAGTGCGGCGGAAAAATGCTGCGGGAAGGATCCTATCACCACCAATTATTCGAGGAAAAAAAGAAGCGGAAGTAGATGGTATCTGAGATCTGCAGGAGTAACCCTACATTTTCTCCTCCACCGCTTTCCGTACCGTTTCCATGTGTATCTGTCCGCCCCGGTGCAAGATCGTATCCCCCAATTCAGAGTCCTGTTTCATGCTGGCGGTGCAAGGAAACGCGTGCCAGTAATGACTCACCTCATTGCTTAAATTTTCATCGACGGGATAGCCTTGCAGGTTGTGAGCGACGTAATGGCTGTTGCCGCAGGGCGCGCAAATACGGGCTGTCGCTTTGGAGATTTTCCCGTCCAGCGTCTCGATCTCGAATTGCGGATAGCCGATGCGG
Source organism: bacterium (assembly GCA_018812585.1). GTDB lineage: Bacteria > Electryoneota > B3-LCP > B3-LCP > B3-LCP > JAHJDJ01. The sequence continues at coordinate 3,031 of JAHJDJ010000340.1, read as the reverse complement.
AAATAGTCGATGAACTGATCGATGACAGGACCCGCGCCTTTGCGCAGATCGCAGAACGGTTTTGGGACTACCGCTTCGATGCCAGCCTGCTTTGCTTTCTGCAGTAACTGATTCTTCGCCCAACGGCTGACCCAGTCAGGCGCTTCCACCGGAGCGATGATCGCCTGGCAGCCGACTTTAGCAGCTAACGCGGGTAATTCGATTAGAATCTCTTCGTGTATCTGGATGGCGATGAGGATATCGTGCGGAGGCAAGGGATCTAACAGGGCTGCAACTGGGACTTCTAAAAGTTCGGAGAGAATGGATGGCTGCCTTAGGACTGCGATAATATTCGCGGAGTGATCATCCACGCGCCAGTCGCGGCAGTGAATACAGCGGTCACCGCAGCCGGTGCAAAGATCGCGATGGATGGATAGATGCTGAATGAAGCGTTCCGCCCAGGCGCAATCGTATTCTCGATCATACGCGCCGGGACGTTTCCGGGGATCTTTGGGTTGGGAACAGACGATCAATATTTTCACCTAAAACCCCTCATTATGCTGATTCCCCGGCAGCAGCGATGGTTTATAACTGTCCCAAAGATTCGGTCAAATCGTGTGCATCATTCTCACCCGGCCGAATATACTCGACCCGTTCAGGGATGATCTTGAAAACCACAAAGTCAGGATCAGCAACGCCATCCCAATAGAGTGAAACAGGATAATCGGTTTCTACCACGGTATTGCGTTTTTCCTCGCCGATCACCTCATCGACCTTTCCTGCCAGCCGCAGGTATCCGGTGCCGTTTTCAGTGGGAAAGAGAGTCACCCATTCCACCACATTATGATGACTGATCTCTTCAGCTTTGCGGGTTTTCCGGGATGTGGCAATGTAGAATCCCTGCGGCGTCACCATCAGGGTCACCGGTCTGACGCGTGGATTTCCCAAACGGTCAATGGTGGCTAAAAACGCGGTGGGATGATCCTGCGCTGCGAGGTAAAGTTTGATCTCATTTAACATATTATTTCCGCCCATCCAGCTTCTTCTCCAGACTATGAATGTGAGATAGGGCGAAATTCCCCCGCCCTATCATTAAGATATTTTAATATCCCCTTTGAATTACCTAACTCGCGGAACGCAGCCAGACTTCCTTCACGTAAGACGGAATATCGGCGGCTTCCTGTGGACCGACCATGATTTCCCACCCCGGCATGGCGTCTTCCATCTCCCCCTTGATGACTGCGACGTACCCCGGAATGACCACCTTGCGGTGCTTGATTTTGTCCCCAATCCCGGATGCTAAAACCGCCTTACCGACCTGCTCTCCTCCAAATTTCCCAGCGGACCAGGCAGTCAAAACCGACATCCCCTCGGCATCGACGATAACGATCCAGGCAGGGTGATCGGAAGCATCGATTTCGCTGGACAGCATGAAGTAGGTCAGCGAAAAGTTGGTGCTGACGTAAACCGGGCTGTCTTCAAGCGGTTCACCTACCTCGTAAATACCGCCATCGACTTGCAGCGGTTTCTGCGGATCCGTGTAGATATTCTGCCGCATGGTCAGCAGAGGCATGAAATGCCAGGTCTGCCACTCAGGCACGATGATCAGCCCTGTATATTTAGCGATCCCCAGACTGGACAACAGTCCCATTTGAAAGGCATCGGTCCCTTCAGGAATAACGGTCGAGGTTGGATAGCCAAAACCCTTCACCTTCCGATCCAGAGCTATGCGGCGAATTAAGGTCTGATTTTTCAGCATCTCTGCTTGATTCACGAACCCAGGATCGAGGATCAAATCCTTGAACCCCATTCCCGCGACCTTTTCAGCCAGATCGGCCAGCTCTTCCAGACTATCAGCCTGCAGCGCCAGCGGCATCTTCTTCGCCTTGGCAAGGTCAACGAACGCTGATGCAGTTTCAGTGGTCGCACCGTATAAGATGGCCGATCCGTCGGTTAGCTTATCTGCTGCGGCCTGCGCTTTTTCAGGATCATCGGTTACCAGTACAATGGGAAGCGGCGAATGATCCGCTATCAGTTTCGCCCGTTTCGCGAACGCTGTGCTATTCCCAGCCTTATCCCGCAGCGCGATCATAGTGATGGCGATGCATTCCCCGGCGCGGTCAAAGGCTGCACCTGTAATCGTTTTCACAGCCTCCAGGAATTCAGCTTCAGGCTGATCAACCGCCACGCCCAGAGCGAGGACAGTTTCATGATAGAAAGTCTTGTCATGGCGGAAAAGCACCACCTCTTCGCCCATTTCGACTTTGTAGTCACCGCTGCCGACCGCCACCTTGCGAATGGGCGGCACCGAAGCTGCCCCTAAGGTCTCCTTCGCTTCATCGGAGGCATCCGGGCAGAGATCCAGCGAAACCTGCTTAGCGGCCAACTTCATTGCAAATGCCAGACAGGTAGGATAGCCGCACTCTTTGCAATTGGTCTGCGGCAGGAGTTTATATATTTGAAGTCCAGTCAGCGCCATTTTATCCCTCTACTTGGTCATCAATTCGTCTATTGCTTTTTCCACCTGAGCTATCGCTTCAGGGTGTCGCATTACCAGAATATTCGCACCCGCTAAGAGTAATCCGTGAGCGGTCACCGCTTCCCAGAGGATGCCGCGCTCTTTTTCTGTTCCCCAGGAGGGTTCTACTGTTGCAGGCAGTTTCACTTCCTTCACCTTCCAGGTCTCCTGACCGACGAAATTAAGAATCGGCATAGACATCATGGGATCGCCGGAAAGCGCTTGCAGACGGATACGTTCCATCACGGAGTAGGTGTATTCATACCCATAACCGAGGCCGCCCGTCAAGGGATCGATGATGATCCGCTCTTTGGGGACGTTCATATCTGAGAGCAGGATATTCAACTGCTTGGCCAAGTTGACGTCGATGGGAGATTCTGCCACCAGGTTGCAATCATAGGCGATGGTGGCAGCGGCCAGCGTTTTGTAGTATTCATCGACGGCTGAAGCTAAGGTCAATCCTTCCCCGCGGCACTCTTCGGCGCATTTTGCCAGCAGTTCGGAGTTTTTATCACCGGAGCCGTATCCCTGGAT
>JAHJDJ010000339.1 GCA_018812585.1 bacterium | reverse complement strand
GACTTCTGGTCGGCTAATGATCCTGCGCCGCCGTAAACGATCTGGTCAGAATCCGGGGACCAGCGATAGTCGAACAGATGAGGATTTTCACCATCGGTAATCTGCGTCAGGGTTCCGCTGCTGCGGTCGTATACCCATAAGCCTTCGTTGACGCCTTCAGCGCCGAACACCAGTTTCTGACTGTCGGGCGACCAGCGCGGCAGACTGCCGAATGAGGCGATCTGATTCGAAGATAGAGAGGCTGTCGTGAAATTCCAGATAGGGCCGATGGTCGACAGGCTGGTGATATCCGTGGCGACGATTTTCCAGTAATATTGCTGGCTGGCGCTTAAACCCAGCAGGTTGTATACGGGGGCTGAGATCCCTTCGGCGATCAGTGGTGGATCGTTGCTGGTACCAAAATAGATATCGTAGGTGATATCATCTCCGTTAGGATCGCTGCAGGTCCAGGTCAAGCTGGGACTGGTCTCAACGAAGGCAGCACCATTGACAGGCGAGGGATTAGCAGGAGGATTTGGAGGATCGGGGGTTCCAGTCGATATAGTCTCGAAGCTCCATACCGGGCCATTCGCCACGCCATCCTGAGGATCTTTGGCGCGGATTTTCCAGTAGTAGGTCGTCCCATAAGTCAGGGGATCATCAGGGACATAAGATGAAGCGCTCTGACCGCTGCTGACCAGTGGCGGATTGGATGATGATTCGCCAAAATAAACGGTGTAGACCAGCGCATCGCCATCAGGATCGGTGCAGGTCCAATTCAGTATAGCATCAAGCGCCACACTGACTGCGCCATTGGCAGGCGCTGGGTTGTACGGAGCGTTTGGATTGTGATTGACAGGTTCGGTACCGCTGCTGCCACAGGATGCCAGGTAGAACATCCCCACCACAGCGATGATGAATATCAATCCCTGCCGAAACCGGTTGGCGTTAATGCAAAGCATGCGTTTTCCTCAAGGATAAAGAGCTTTAATAACCATACTCGATGACATAGCGTAAAGTTGCGGAGGAGTTGGGCGCAAGCTCCAGGTTGAATTCCACCTTGTTGGCGGATTCGACGCTATAGTCTACGGGTTTACCATCCCATTCGACTTCCGTAATTTCCCAGAAGCCGTAGAGGCGTTCACGCACGGTGAGGTTCGATGTTTCAGTGCGGGAGCTGGAGAATTCGATTTCGATCACGTCTCTGGTGCGACTACGTGCGATGCGCTGGTGTTCAGTACGGCGGCGATCAGCGCGCACGTCAAAGGCTTTACCGATCAACAATTCGACTTTATCGCCGGGATTGGACGCCTCGAACCGATCCTCACCCAAGAAGCGGCTTTTTCCGTCTTTGTCGGTTTGGTAGAGGAGCAATTTTCCTGACGGCAAGCCCAGGCCTAAACCAGCGGCTTTGTCATTAGCGAATAGCAGGCGCGTCATGACTTCGCCGGTATTAGCGGTTCCTTCGAAGAAGAAGTCGGTCTTAGCGGCTACGCTGACGGGTCCAATTAAGGGCAGACCGATGGACTGATTGGCATGCAGGGTCATTTTTCCGGGGACTTCGATGCGGCGGTATTCGAAGAAACGGGTTTCCTGGTCCTGCATCACCGGCTGTGGAGCCCCAAACTCGTCTTCGGGGGTAATTTGCCGACGGTCACCCGCTAAATGCAGATCGCCAGCCATCAAGACCAGCGCAGCGTCAGCGAACATCATTTCTAGATCATTGGTCAGGGTTAGATTGCCCTGAAGCTCTACTTTACCTTTACCAATGATATGAGCGGCATAGTCCGCTTCCCAGGTGATACCGACTGCCAAATAGGAGATTTCTATTTCGAGATTCTTATAGGCTTTATCTGACGTCACATTCCAGTGAATTTCCGGATTTAAGACCAGACCTTCGGGGATCGCATCAAAGGTCATATCATCGATGCCGCCGCGATCGACCAGGGCGACTTTTCCGGGCCGGTCGGCGGGTTCCAGGTAGATGAAATCATCATCCAGACGCAGGAGGGTTCCTTCATAGAGGCTGTCATCCTTGGTGAAACTGAAAGCTTTACCCAGATGCTTCTTCCAGATGCTTTCCTGGTCGGCCAGATCGTATTCATAGCTCTGGCTGATGGTCGTTAGTCCAGATCCCTTCCGCGCAGTAATACGCAGCGTGGATTCCTGAATCTGGGGAGCGATATTATCAAAAGCGACACGGTTGAAACCCTTATCGAGGGAGATTGTCCGCGTGTCATGGATCAGCGCTAAATCCCGTTGATAAACTGTCAGTGAAACGTCAGCCATCGCTGCTGAGCTAAAGAGCATCAGGCAGAGGGAAAGCTTCAGGAAATTATTCACTTTCAAAAGAACCCTCACTGGTTTTATGAGTTTTACATTTCTTGTATTCGGAACAAGTATCCCCGGGACTGGCAGGATGATAAATGACTCACTGTCAGTTGGAATACCCTAATGCCCTTATCTGATCACGCACCTGTTCATCCGTGGAAGAACGCGTGATGGAAGAGACTTTGCGGCCTGTCTCATAGCTCACAATTGTCGACGGAGGATTGGCGTCCACGAAGTCCGGCCGCAGGGCTTCCAAGCGCACCTGGCCATCCATGTCACGACCGTTCGGCAGACCGAAAAGATATAACAGAGTTGGAGTCACGTCCAGCACGTTTATTTCATCCAGTTTCAGATTCTGCTGGAAATGAGGCCCGGAAGCGACGAATATACCGTGCACACGATGTTCTCCCGTGCGGTAGGTGATGGCGGGGTTTAGATCAAAGCCAAAGCCGTGATCAGACATGACCATCACATCGGTTCCCGGTTCCAGGGTATTGAGAATCTCACCTAAGGTTTCATCCATGTAGCGGTAAAATTCGGGGATCACCTGACCGAAAGCTTCCACATCGGATTGGGGCACGTCGACATAATCGAAGGGTCTGTAGTACTGCCAGAAGAAGTGGGAAACCATATCGATTCCCTGGAAGTAAATCCCGAACATGGAAGGGCGGTGCTTTTCATAGAGATACAGTCCAGCCTCTTTGTAGGATTCTGCAGCGGTGTACGCCAAGCGGAACTGATAGAGAGGATTCCAGTCCTGATATTGATTTTGTTCCCAGGAAGCCGGATG
>JAHJDJ010000338.1 GCA_018812585.1 bacterium | reverse complement strand
CGGCACACGTCAGAGGCAGCAAGAGAAGGCAGATCCATAGGCGCAGGGTGTCATTCAATAACATCATACCTATAATATACTCACAGACTGCGCTAATGTCAAGAGATAATTTCATCAGGGGTTAGATTTTTAGGGGTTAGTGGGATTTCCAGAGTCACACGAGGGTATGCGACGCCACTCAACTTAATCTGCGCAATCAGCGAATTCAGCGATTATCAGCGGGATTCAGCGGTTCAGAAATTCAACCCCCACAACCTTCCCCCCCGGCACCAGCAACCGCCCGGAATTCACCACCAGATAATACAAATCCGCGGTGATTTCGACGTCTCTGCGACAATAGGATTCCAGCTCCTCCCAGCGTCCTTCTGCGTAGTAGTGCAGAGCGTCTTCACCGGAGCCAGACTTGCCTTGTCCTAAGTTCAGTTCAGCTAACAGGTCCAGGCGATAGCGCTTGCCCGCCGCTTTTTGCACCTCAACCAGCAGATCGACAGTCTGGATCGTCGAAAAATCCCTCCCCGTGTATCCGGCGAGCACCTCATAATCGAAGCGGATACAGTTGAATCCCACCACCAGATCCGCGCTAAAAAGATTGTCAATCAGTTGCTCGATTTCCTCTTCACGGTAGGATTTGAACTCACCCGTCGCCAAATCCTGCACCACGGCAATGCTGACGCCCATCAAATGAGCGTTATTCCAGCCGCCGACCTCCTTCGGCCCGCGCTGCGTCTCCAGATCGAAGGCGAGAATTTTCTTATCCTTCAATGTTTCTGGCAGTTTACGAATTACCTCAGGTAATACTTGAACTGATTCTCTATTATCTGCGGAAGATTCGGTTGCTTCCGCTACTCTTTCAGCCGGTTCGAATTCCTTATCCAGCAACTTGGACAGGATCAGCTTGCACCCTTCTTTGTCCAACGGACGGTTGCCAGCGCCGCACCTAGGAGAGTGCACGCAGGACGGGCATCCGTCATCACAGGGACAGACTTCCACCAAACCCAGCGTCCTGCCAGCCAGCCGGTCCAGCCGCTGATACGCTCGGCGAGTGATGCCCAGACCTCCGGGGTAAGCATCATAGATGAAAACCGCCGCTCCTTCCACCTGAGGATGATGCGTGAACGAGATCCCTCCGATGTCGCCCCGGTCGCACATCACCTCCAGCGGAAACACCGAAATCATGGCGTGTTCGACAGCATGAAGACTGCCCATATAATGATACTTGTGCTCTTCGACGACCGTCTGCAGAGCATCGTCCATCTCCATCCAAAAACCGCGCGTAATCAGGATCTGCGGCGGGCCGTCCAGTTCGTGTGACGAGATCAATTCTCCGCCGAATATGCGACGTTTCTGGTAGCCTGTCACTCGCGACGTGACCTTCAGTTCGCCTTCGATGGCGCGGCAATAGCCCATGTCGATTTCACTGGTGTGGGCGAGGATTTCGGTGTCTTTTTCGCCCAGTGCCATGGTGTAGTAATCCAGATCCACAGGGCGGGCGTAAACCGTCTTGGCAGCGTCATCGATGCTTTCGACGAGGTACTGTGAACCGCGATGCAGGTAGATCGCTTCGGGGTGGCATTCCGACCAGAGGCGGGATTCGCCGATATCGCCGATCTGGCGGCCGGAATTTACGTCGTGAATCGAGTAGGTCGATCCCATCGAGCGGATGTTGATTTTACTATGCGGGCGCGGCACTCCGGGAAACCAGCGCCTCCCCCCCGCTCCGGGGATCAAGCGGCGTTCATCGGTCAACGCTTGCAAATGCTTGCGGGGCTCCTCGCCCAGGTATTTTTCTCGGTCGGCCAGAGGGATTTCTGCTGCAGCGCAGACCATGTGGCTCTTCAAGATATCGACGTTGGTGCCGTCGACAATGGCAGCTTCCGAGGGGCGCAGGAAGAGCTCTTCGGGATGGCGGAAGAAATATTGATCCAACGCATCCTCTCCCATGATCAGGATGACCAGTGATTCCCGTTCGCGGCGGCCCGCACGGCCCGCTCGCTGCATCAGCGTCGAAATGGTGCCGGGATAGCCCAGCAGCACGCAAACGTCGATGCCGCCAACGTCCAGGCCCAGTTCCAGCGCGCTGGTGCTGATGACAGCCGACAGCTCATCGTTGATAAGACGCTTCTCGATATCTCGCCTCTCAGACGGCAGGAATCCTGCACGATAGCTGCTGATTTTCGACCGCAACTCGGGGTGAGCGTCCGTGAGGATTTTATACAGCAGTTCGGTTGAACGGCGGGACTTAGTGAAGACGATCGATTTGTAGGTCTGGTAGATGATTTCCGGCAGCAGGCGCGCGGTCAGCGAATAGGGGCTTTCCACCGGGTTGATCAGCAGGAAATGGCGGCCCGAGGCGGGAGCTCCGGAACGTTCGATCAAGTCGAAGCTTTCGCCGGTAAGCTCCTCGGCCAACTCCTGCGGATTACCGATGGTCGCCGATCCTGCGATCCATTGCGGCTGGGCTTCATAAAAGCGGCAGATGCGGCCTAACCTGCGCAGCACCTGCAGCACATGAGACCCGAAGATGCCGCGGTAGATGTGCAGTTCGTCGATGACGACGAGGCGCAGTTTGCGGAAGAAGCCGGTCCAACTGCGGTGATTGGGCAGGATGCCGTAATGCAGCATATCCGGGTTCGTCAGCAACAGATTGGGCGGGTTGCTTTTAAGTTTAGCGCGGGTATCTTTGGGGGTATCGCCGTCCATGATAGCAATGGAATACTGGTCGTCCAGACCGGCGGTTTTCAGCAGTTCGAGGAAGCGTTGATATTGATCCTGTTCCAGCGCTTTCAAGGGAAATATCAGCAGGAAACGGGCTTCGGGGTCTTTCTGCAGTTCTTCCAGGATGGCCAGTTGATAGACCAGCGATTTGCCTGAGGCAGTGGGCGTGACGATCAGCGGGTTGCCTCCTGCATTGAAGACGTCCAGCGCCTGAGATTGGTGGGTGAAGAGCTGTTCGATGCCCGCGGATTGCAGAGCTTGCTGGGTGGGCGGTTTCAGGTCTCGGGGCGTCTCTTCATACTTGGCGGCGCGCGGCTTCAGCTCCTTGACGTAGGTCGGCGCGGTGCGCAGGAATTCGGGGAAAATCAGATGTTGGATGAGGGATTGCATGGGGAATAATTTACGTAAAAATGAGAGGAAAAGCAAGGCGGGGGAAAGCTGATAGCTGTTGGTTATTACTGCTAGCTCTGGAGCCGGATTGTCTCAATCCGGCAGCGGGATTAGGGACAATCCCGCCTCCAGGGAATCATATATCTTCGTATTTCGTGCCAAATTTGTCCGCCACTTTCAAGTGTCCGCCAGATCTGTCATCGCTTCGTGCGGGGGAATTTTGGTGTGATGACAGATTTGTCATCAAAATTGGAGAATGGAGATTGACGATTGAAGAATGAAGAATTGTATAATTGTTGTGTATTAGCATTATGATTCTCGGATAAGGGACTATATGGTGGGATAAATTGGGGCTATATTTATAATATACAACAGTGAGAGTTGAAAGTCAAGAGATTTTTGGAAAAAGGAAACGGAAGAAAAGAAGTAAAGCAGGGGCAAGGGGCTACAGCCCCTTGTTGAGGGTGTTGCGACCCCATCAATCCTAAAAAATGTTCCCCGTCACCAATTCCCCTCTTGACTTTTGCTTAATTATGTGTTAGATTGTAGTGGTACAGGTTTTAATCCCCCCCTCCCCCCCTTAGTAAGGGGGGGCAACACGGACTACTTCCCTTATGAAGGGGGGACGATCAGCCGTCCGGCTGATCAGGGGGGATTTTAGCAAATTTTATTAAGGAGACCTCCCATGAAACGCACACACCTGTTACTAATCTTGACCGCCCTGCTGCTGGGCTTGAACCAAAGCGCCCACGCCTACTGGCCGACAGAAGTTGACGAAGCGCTGCCTGTGTCCACTGTTTCTGGCATAATGGAAGTTTTACCGCAGGCTGTCTCCTTTACAGATGGTCGGCTGGTAGTTTCATATAACAAAGAATATGGGGGAACTCTCTACCAGATCGTCGATAGATTCGGCGAATTTGTGTTTGAAGAACCACGATTTGTTTTTCCTCTTTATGGAACCGAATATACAGTCGCCCAGATTCAGATGATAAGCGATGGGCAAGGAGGATTCTATTTTATTGCAGATTCCCAATATGGTCTGATTCAGGGAATACTTGCTCAACATATCGACAGTCTTGGTAACCGGCTTTGGGGCGATGAAGGTCTGACCGTTTTCTCCGGTGTTTTATCATCGTATGACGTCTGCTCAGATGAGAATGGTGGTTTTATCGTGATCATCGAATCATCTGTTGCCCCGTCTGATGATGAAAACATTTGGGGGCAGAGAGTCGATTACGACGGTAACCTGTTATGGGGAAATCCAGGAGCACAGATTGCCATCGATCCTTACTCTGTCAATGTTTTACATATTTGTTCTGATAATACTGGTGGATGTTTCGCTGTCTGGTCCAGCAATCGAGTGAGTAACGACGTGCAATTGTTTATGCAGCATGTCGATAATGATGGATCCGTTACACAGCCGCTGATCGGTCCCATCCTGTATCTTCCCTGGTACAATGACATTATCAGCGATGGGACCGGAGGCTGCATTATCGAGGCGACGAACGGGCAGCAGATGGATCACTGGCGTTTCGATCAGAACAGCAATCAGCTCTGGTATCATAACGGCTGGAGCTGGTACTACAACAGTTGGGCTTGTGAACCGGTGCTTGGTGAGCCAGGCTATTTCTACTTAGGCTTTTACTGGGTTGACGGATTCGTTTACGGTCAGCGCATCGATCTGGATGGCAACTATTACTGGCCCACCTATCCGCCAGAACGGGGAGCTAAATTCAATGTAACGAATTTTTCAACTAATTTTGGTAACGAAGCTGATTATGGCTATGGTGATTTATATCTCCACGCTTTCTGGGTTGTCCACCCTGGCAGCAGAGAACGCCATCTGTATATGAGTAAACTTGATACCAACGGTTTTCGACAGTATGGCGGAGAAGAAGTTCTGATGTACACTCGCTTCGATAGAGGCAGTATAAATGATGTGAAAGTGATTCCCCTCCCAGATGGAAGCGCAGTTGGAGTCTTCACATCCGGTTCAAACTGGTATCCTCATTCGGACATCTGGGCCAAACGCGTCAACCCCGATGGCTCTTTAGGCGGTCCATTACACCTCTTAATCGACTTGGAACCGGAATCAGCTTCGATTCAGATTCCACCAACGGGTGGCAGCTTCACGTACAACATAGCGATTGAGGACACTTACGTCGTCCATTCCGATTTCGACGCCTGGGTGGAAGTGACTCTGCCGGGAGGCGATACTCGCGAAATCACGGTCAGAGAAGGGATTTACGTCGATTCCAATTCCGTTATCCAACGTTTCGACCTCGTCCAGAACGTCCCTGCTTGGGCACCGACGGGAGATTACAGTTACACCCTCTATGTCGGCGACCACGACTACCCCGACTGGTATTGGTCGAAAGATGAGTTTTGGTTTGAGAAGGTCTCAACCGGGACATCCCGCCTGCGGCGGTCGACTACGTCGAAAGCTGTCCCGGCCACCCACAAAGCCAACGGCTTTGTCATGCCGGACGACGATCCGGCATCCAGAGCAGCCAAGCTATCGGGTCAGCATAATCGCATTCCCCACGAGAATGGTTGGCTTTTATCCGGCTTCTTCGATGATATGTCTGTCGAGTACGGAGACTCGACAGCACAGGTATGCGGGGACTCGCCAGCACCGTTCAACCAGCCACTAACCACCAGCCACCAACCACTGGCCTTAGCCATTTCGCCCAACCCGTTCAATGCGCAGGCGATGATTTCGTTTGATTTGCCTCAGGCTGGGGTGGTGGGGATTGATATATTTGATGTCACCGGATCTCGCGTAGGGGTCGGTCTTG
>JAHJDJ010000337.1 GCA_018812585.1 bacterium | reverse complement strand
GCCTTTAACGTGTCCAAACAGTTCGCTTTCCAGAGTTCCTTCAGGCAATGCGCCGCAATTTACCGGCACAAAGGGGCCCGCCGATCGTATGCTCAACTGATGCAGGCTGGTGGCAACAATCTCTTTGCCTGTGCCGCTTTCACCCTGAATCAGGATGGGGACATTGATGTCGGACAATTCCTGGATGTTCTGGAACACCTTCAACATCGATGGATGACGCCCGACGATGCCATGGAAACTGCGGCTCTCTACCAATTTTTTCCGCATGAAGTTCACTTCAGAGACGTCACGGAAAATGACCAGAGCCCCCACTATTTCTTGCCGCGGTGTATTGACGGTTACAACCGACATTTCCAGGTCGCGTCGCTCACCATCTTTGCGGATGAAACTCTGGGGATAGCGAAATCTGGAATGTGCTTCCATAGGCTCTTCACAGAAGGAACAGTCCCCCCCGCAGAATCTGCCCGGAAATATTTCGTGGCAGTCTCGCCCGACTACATCCTCAACCGCATAACCGGTGATCCGCTGGGCGGCAGTATTGAAAAAATAGATGCGTCTTTCCAGATCATGCGCCATCACGCCGTCGGTGAGGTTGTCAAGCAGTGACCCGAATGTCATTCTGACCTGCTGCAACGCCTCAAGGAATCCGTGCTGAAAAAGAGCGACGATCCTGTCGCGAATGTTATCGCGCACCGTGCGGTACATCTCTTCTTCAGGGATGCCGTTATCGCGTTTGGCTGGATCATCCAACGGCCAGTGAATGCGCGCCGGTGATCCGGGGAAGGTAGGACAAGTCTTGGCGGCTTGATTACATAAGGTCACAACCACATCAAAGTTCGATGATTTCACATCATTCAGGGAATGCTTCACCGCGGTCGGCATATCAAGGCCGATCTCTCTCATCGTCTTGATGGCTGCGGGTTCGATATCCCAAAGCTTATCACCGGCGCAGATAATTTCAGCCTCCTGGGGACCGACAGTGCCTGCGAAAGCCGCCGCCATCTGACTGCGACCCGAATTACCAGTGCAAAGGAATAACAATCGAAACAGTGATGAGGCGCCTGCATCTGTCATGGGTGCATGTCCAATTATTACCGTAGAATTTGTCCAGATAATGTTACAGATAATATACACTCTAAATCCGGCGAAAACAACAATAAGTGCGAAATTCTCTTCTAATAGTTGTCAATCAGAAACAAAAACACCCCTGACGCATTTATTTAATAGTGTACACAAATTACGACAATCCAGCCTCAACGCCACAACAGGCAGATCTAGTATTTAATCTATCTCGGTGATTAATCACCATAGAAAGCTTGACACTTGAGAATTCTGGACTTATATTCTGAGGTATCATAATTAATCGTGTAAAACAATTGCTGATTCAGAAATTTAAAGACCGTGCCAGCATCATTTATCTGACACTTGCGATTAATCTTACTTTCCTGCTGTCCATCGCAACCGCAGTGACGAATTCGCACGATGTCACTCCTGCGGCAAATTTGCTACAGGCAGCAGACAGCTTGTACGCTGCAGACGATTGGGAGACTGCCCTGGTGACCTACCTGTCTGCCGCTGAATTATTCGCACAAGCCGGGGAATGGCCGGGTCAGGCCGAAGCTCTTTCTCAGGCTGGGATGATACAGTACGATCTTTACGATCTGGATGGCGCTTTGCAAAACTGGCAACAAGCTGCCACCTTATTTGATACGCTGTCAGATGCCAGAGGATTTGCGGTTACTCTGAAACAGATCGGCTGGATTTATGATGACATGGCTGATTTTAAAGGCGCACTGGGATATTATCAGGATGCTTATAGGATCGCGAAGGAGGTTGCAGATTCTTCTTTGCAGGCTCAATTTCTGAACAATATCGGGATTGCTTATTATAATCTTTCCGATTTTGATGCTGCGCAGCAAACGCTCAACCAAAGCCTGCTGATCAGGACAGAGCTTGATGATCACCGGGGCGCCATCAAGACTTTGAACAGCTTAGGGATGGTGTTTGACGCACAATCCGATCACGAGGCTGCTCTGCGCTATTACGAACAGAGTCTGTCACTCTGCAAGCAAACCGGGGACGCCGCATCAGAGAGCCAGGTGCTGGGCAATATCGGGCTGGTACATCGCGTCAGATCCGATTACATGAGAGCTCTGGAATACTACCAGGTGAGTTTGAAGTTGAAGCGTTCGACGGACGACAAATTAGGGCAGGCGATAACCTTGAATAACATCGGCGTCGTTTACGATCTTTTAGGAAATCAAAAGAGCGCGTTAGAGTATTATCAGGAAAGTTTGAGTATCAGCCAGGAAATAAATGACCTCTGGGGGCAGGGGGAGGCTCTGGATAACATCGGCTCCGCTTATAAGGCATCAGGCAAACCTGATTCTGCGCTAGCCTTCTACCAGCAAAGTTTAGAGCTTAAAACCGACCTGGGAAACCTACGCGGGCAGGGTATTACCAATAATAATATCGGTCTGATCTATGCCGCTATCGGTGAGTCGGAAAAAGCAAGAGAATATTTTCAGATTGACATGGAAATCTGCCGCACGCTGGAAGATCACAGCGGGACATGTGTCACTTCCATCAATCTGGGGTTACTGGATGCTGAACAGGGGAATTACACAGCAGCAGAGAGTCGCCTTCAGGAGGTGCTGAAGCTTGCCCGACAGTATCCCGAAAATGATAACTATATCTTTGCCTTAACTGCCTTGGGAAGGCTCTACTGCTTGCAAGGTAACGACCCGAAAGCTGAGTTATACTACAAACCCGCTATCGATTCACTGGAAGTCATCCGCGGGAAATTAGAGTCGGCAGAATTTAAAACCGGACTTTTCAATCAAACCAGCGACTTTTATTCCGCCCTGATCGGTTCATTATTCAGACAGGGAAAATCTAGTGAGGCATTCGACTATTCTGAGAGGGCGCGGGCCAGAACCTTTCTGGATATCTTAGCGTCAGGTGAAACTGCCGTTAGACAGAGCCTGCAGGAAAAAATGTTAGATTCAAAAGAGGGCAGCCGTGAACCGGACCTGTTGTCGGACGTCTCAATCAAACCTCTGACCCTGCCTGAGATCCAGAACCTGATCCCTGACGAAACAGTTCTCCTGGAATACTTCATCGCCGAGGATCAAACCTATATCTGGCTGATCACCAACAGCGAATTCCATCCTTTAGTAGTCGATATTGACGAGAACTCGCTGACGTCACAGGTCAAAGGGTACCGCTCAGCGATCCTCTACAGTGGCGCCGCCAATGTACGATCCAGGCGGCTGTACGATCTGTTGATAGCGCCCGCTGCACCGTATCTGCAGCAGCACATCATCCTCGTCCCGCATGGAATACTGCATTACCTCCCTTTCGCCGCTTTGCAGAATGAAGTGGGCATTCCCCTTGCTGATAAGTTCACCATCAGTCATCTTCCGTCTGCCTCAGTTCTGAAATATCTGCAGCTAAAGGAGAGCAACGCGATGCCTTCCTTTCTGGGCCTGGGTAATCCGGAAATCCCGGATCCTGCTATGGAACCGCTGCCCTATGCCGAGGCGGAGGTAAAAAACATAGCCAAACTATTTAAATCGCAAGAAGTGTTCACTGGCAAAAACGCCTCTGAAGAGATATTCAAGCAACGTTGTCCCGATTACGAACTCATCCATCTGGCCTGCCATACCGATCTGAACGCCGCCTATCCCCTGTTCTCGAAGCTACTGCTCACACCCTCGCAAAAGGACGACGGGGAGGTCATGGTGCACGAAATTTTCGGCCTGCGATTGAATGCCAGACTGGTCGCTCTTTCGGGCTGCCAGACAGGTTTAGGGCATCTGACAAACGGCGATGAGCTGGTAGGACTGACCCGCGCATTTCTCTTCGCGGGAACTGGCACAGTGCTTTCGTCCTATTGGCCGGTGGAAGACTCTGCAACCGCTTTTTTCATGAAATCCTTCTATATCAATGTTCGGAACAGTGGATTAGCCGAGGCTTTGCAGATCGCTCAAAAGGAAACCCGGGTGCTTTACCCTGAATCATCAGCCTGGGCGTCGTTTTTCCTGGTCGGAAACCCTGACTAAGCAAACAGCAGCAAATCATCACTCCCTTGAATACCAACATAGAAAACGACTGGACGAAGCTCCTCGACGGTACCAAATCGGGCGACAAACAGCGCCAGACTCAATTTTATCACAAATTGACGGTAACATTGCTGCCCATTGCTCAATCTAGATTAAGAGGGTGGTCATCGGCAATACATCAGGACGTGCTCCAGGAAACGCTGATCACCGTCAGCCGAAAATTGGATAGCATTCAGTCGCAGCCGCACCATTTCGCCGCCGGCATTCTACGCAACAAGATCGGTGACGTCCTGCGAACTGAGAAAAAGCGGAAAACCGTCTCACTTGATCTTCATGCGGATACGGATGAATTTACTATCCAGCGGGACATCGAACGCGCCCTGAGTGACGCATCGTCTGCAAAAGATCCCTTACAACAGCTTGAGACGAAAGATCAATTAGAGAGGATTGTCTGGGCAATTCAGCATCTGTCTGCTTTCTGCCACCAGTTCTTCACAGGCATCCTTGAGCATCAAGAGATCAGCGAGATCTGGGAAAACGCCAGAATCGCCGAACCCGATCTTAAAAATAGCACATTCAGAAAAAGAATCTTCGACTGCCGTATGCGATTAAAGCAAATTCTTCAGGAGGGGTAGCAGGAGTGTCATCCATGTCTTCATGCACGAATGAATCACTTGGTCACCTGATTGCCTTCTACGAAACCGGCCAATTATCCGAAAAAGAAAAAATCACTTTTGAAATCCATCTCCTGGATTGCGACTTCTGCCGTAATGAACTCCAGCAGATGACCACAACCTTCGATCTGATGCACGAACATCGCACCTCAATACTGCAGGCCTTGGGCACGACTGATGCGAAGCCTTTATTACATCCCAAAGAGGTGAAACAGCCGATCTTCAGCCGCTTGAAAGAGTTCATCCTCAAAATCTTTAATGCTCTTGCACAACCCGAATTTGCTGTCGCGTCGGTTGTAACAATACTATTTGCTTCTTTCTTGTTGACCTTAGAGAATGCTCCACCGTCCAGTCCCTTCACTGATTTGCTTAAGTTTGAAAAAGCGCCTTACAACAGTCAGGTATTGCGCAGCTCCGAAGCAGAACCCGGAGCGCAGCAGTTCAAATCTGGAATGTCTTATTACCTGAATGATGATTTCGGCAATGCCGCATTACAGTTAGAAAAAGCGGTCGCTTCAGAGCCAGAAAATGGCGTTTACCGGCTTTATTCCGGCGTCTGTTATTTCCTGCAGCGACAGGGTGATCCAGCCATCGACGCGCTCCTGAAAGCCGTCAATTTAAATGAAGACGTCCTGCAGAACCGATCACGCTGGTATCTCGCACAGGCTTACTTGCTTAAAGCAGACACCGCCCGGGCTCGTGAACAGTTGGAAATTCTGTCCGCAGAACAACTGGAATACTCCAGCGAAGCCGAAGAGCTGTTATGTCAGCTTGACGACTGACAACCTCCTCAACGCATCTCCAACCACTCTCCCTCATCCCTGGAAAAAAACGCTTTCCTTAAGTAACACCTGATTTTTTGCTTCAATAGACATACGAAGGGGGCTTCTTGAAGGGCCCATAGGAATCGTATGTTCTGGATTCGCTTCGTGAATTGGAAGCTGGACTGAGGCAGAAATGTCAGTAATGGTTTTTCTTGATGAAAGCAGAATCGTCGACCAACGACAGCAGCAAAGCATTTACACCATTGCGGCTGTTGCCATACAGGAATCGAACTTCGATGATTTTAACCGTAAACTCTGGAAGCTGAAACAGCGCTTTTTTAAATGCCAGAATATCACGGACTATCCTTTAAAGGGGCGGTTGCTGTTAAACCAAAGGGCGTTCGAAAGTTATCGGAAAGTGGAGTTTGTAAGTTAGTTGTTAAGTCTGTGCCGTCATCTCAAGTTGACGCTGTTCGCCAATACGAAGATCACCAATGGCAGCGGCAAAACTGAAGGTGAAAATCTTCTCATCAGTCAGGGTGGCGCTGACCTTGAGAACCGCTCCGGCTGCCCGTTGATCGTCGCTGACCTGATGGAAAAAGTGAGTTCGTACATGCTGGAAGATCACCCTGGAGAACTGGCTGCACTGATCTTCAGTCAGGAACAAAGCGGTCAGAGAGAGCATTTATTGAAGGCGATAATGCAGCTTTACTATTTCACGCCGCTCGGCAGAGGATTGCAGGGAATTCTCGGCAGTCCGATGACCATGTATCCGACCTTGGCGCCGGGATTGCAATCAGCGAATGTATTCGCATATATTATCAGTCAATTCCATAACGGTCGTGCACAAATGCGAGAATTCTACCGGGAGTTGGAGGGACTGCAGTATATTTCCGTTTTCGATAAGGATGAGTTCGAGCTTCGCGGTATGAACAGTTTCAGAATGGATTGATTTCAAGGCAGGTAAAGAGTATTAACCAGTGGTTGAAAAGAATGGATAAGAGCACGATGGCAGAATTGATTGCAGAAATCAACGAATTGAATCATAGAATATATAATAATCCCAACGATGCGTGCGGCTATATGAGCCTGGCAGCCTGTTATAACAAATTATGTTTGTTTCGCTCTGCCGTCAACACGTTGCAGCAGGCGCTTCGACTGGCGCCGCGCAACACGCATCTCTACCAGCAGTTAGTCGAAACGATTGAAACGGCAGAGTTCAGAAAATTGCGAAGTGGATGTCGGCCCTGATCAGCGCAGACGATATCAAGCTGCAGGATTCCGTTTATTCTATAGGTCCGATGACACCGACTCGATGCCCCGTAACCTGTTTGTGCTCGATGGCGTCTCTGATCGCCTGGCGGCGCTCAGACCGCTTGGTCCCCAACCAGGTGGCCTGCTCATCATGATCCTTGGAAGCACAAACAGCTATCCAGAACTTAATCTGCGGATGTGAGTGAAGGTTTAAAAGCCGATTGGCAAAATCTGTCAGACTCTCCTCGGTGAACTCCAATGTCTGATTGACGCTGGATTCATCTAAATGAAAGCTTCGGC
>JAHJDJ010000336.1 GCA_018812585.1 bacterium | reverse complement strand
TCAAACGATGAGCGCTGACCGGAATAGCCTTCCCAATTCTCATTGGATTTGGGCAGCATCCCTTTTAACAACAGGGGAACCGATATTAGAAACAACAGGGCCAGTACAATATTCAGCGGACTGAAAATCGTCGCAGAGACGGGCAGCACACCGATGACGTCCACCATGAAATGATCCTGGGTGGCGACGGTCAAGGGCGCTGACCCGGATAAACCGCCATGCCAGACCAGAAGACCGGTATAGCCTGCCGCTCCAATCAATGGATAATGGTGAGGAATGTTCCTCTCTTTCAAAGAACGAGCCGTGTCACGCGCCAGCAAGGCTCCGACGATCAAACCCAAACCCCAGTTCACCAGAGCAGCAATCATGGCGGTCAAACTGACCATGACGACCGCGCTGCCACCGTTTTTCGGCAGGCGGGCCAAAGCGTCGATGATGCGCTTCACTGGTGGTGATTGGGCCAGTACCCCGCCGGTCACCAGAATCAGCGCCATCTGCATGCCGAAGGACAAAAGATCCCAGAAACCGGACATCCAGTGATCGATCATCTCGAACGGCGAACTGGGCGTCAGGATAATACCCAAGAGCATGGTCAGCAGTGTCAGCAGCAGCGCGAAGATAAAAGGATCCGGGACCCACCGGCTCGATAATCTGGAAAAGAACTGTCCAATTGCGGCAATCACAGTTTAGAAATTCGCTTCATCTTCGTTACTATCGAAAAGTGTGGCTTGCGAATAATTGCTTTTCCCTGATTGCTCCTGAAGAGGACGTCCCAGCAAAGATTCCCAAAGAATCTCGACGTAATGGTTAATGCGCACGTCCAAGCTAAGCTCGGCAGCTTCTGTACGCAGCTTCCAGAGACAACCGGGAGAACCAACGGCAATAACGCCACAATTTCCCGCGGTCAAGTAACCTAATTTCCGTTGCGCTATTTTACGCGATTCGTCCGGGAAAAATGTAGCATAAGACCCACCGAAACCGCAGCATAACTCATTACGGTCACTCTCCACCATCGTCAAATCTGGAATGAACGCAAGCAATCTACGCGGGATATCGGCTTTATGTTGAGAATGACTCAGGTGACAGGAGTCATGCACCGTCACCAGCTTATCAACCGGCTGAAAACCGAGACTTTCCTGCCTGAATATTGCATCATATAAAAACTCACCGAAGTCCTTGACTTTGCTGAGGACTTCCTGATACCTTTGACGCAGCGGCGATCCTTCAGGAAAGAGCAGATCGTACTCATGATGGAATGCTCCGCCGCAAGTCGCATCGGGCGAAACAATGGCGTCAAATTCCAAGCTGCTGAACAGCTCAATATTACGGCTGGCCATCTCTCTGGCAACATCCATCTCACCGTTATTGAACTGCGGAGCCCCGCAACAGCCGCGCTTTTTCGGTGTAATTACCCGATAACCCAGATTAGACAGCAGTTCTGCGGCTTGATACCCGACACGCGGGAAAATCTCAGTCAGGAGACACCCGGGAAAGAAGAGCACAGTCCCCTGAAATTTCCCTCGCGCTTCAAGGATTTCCGGCAGCAGCTTATCCAGCCGATCCTGGGCAGGACGCGGCAGTATCTTTCCTCTGACATGAATTCTGTTATCATCGCCGGGTAATTTTTTGGCAAGGCGATAACCCAACTTAGCCAGTTCAGGATTAGACAGCAGTTTGCGCAGAATATAAGATTTAAAGAACGGCGCTCCTGCTTCCCTGGCCAGAAGATCACGGGCCGGCACCCACAGCTTTTCGGTTTTTACTCCAGCCGGGCAGGCGTCCTGACAGGCATAGCATAGCAGACAGCGGTTGAAGATATCGATTCCTTCTTTGGTGGAGTCGATTTTCTCTTCAAGTAAAGCTTGAAGCAGATTGACTTTTCCCCTGGGACTTTCGGCTTCACGATGCGACACTGCAAAGACCGGACAAACATCTTTACACAGTCCGCATGAGGTGCACTTCAGGATCTCAGTCAGGGCTGCCTGCGCTTCTGGGGAAAGTTCTTCGATGGCTGTCATTATTGTGGAATCCGGGGGATTTCCCCCCGGATTCTCATATTAGATTCAGCTAAGCTGGGACGAAATAGACGTCCGTGGGCTTGAATTTAGAGTTGCGCTTAAACTGCGCTTTCACCTTCATACCGATCCAATCGAGATTAGCATCAGCGGGATCAATATTGACCAGGCGCGCCAGGAAGAGAGTGTCAACCTTTGGCCATTCCACCAGAATCAGAGTGAATGGAGTTTCGGGTAAAAACTCTTCACTGCCGAAGTGGCAGACGGTGAAGCAGTGAACGAAGCCTTCGCTGGGAAGTTCGAACCAGTCGCATTCACTTCCGCAGTACATACAATGCAATCGCGGTGTCCCGTATGTATAACCACATTCAGGGCATTTGGTGCTCAGGAGTTTCCCATTAGCCAGTCCTGCGAAGAAAGGTGAATCTTGAGCATAGCTGTGAATATAGTCGATCTGGTACGGCTGCTTGATGATGATCGGCTTCATGTTTTTCAATTCTTTCAAGTCCTTGGGGAAAGGAACATTGAATAGAATTGTGCCATCGTCGGTTTCAGGTAATCTGAATTTATCTGCCATGGTTAGAATCCTTTCTCGAGAATGGAGACGGTAACATAGGTGCCGGTGCCGGCATGACTGTGAATTACGCCGCGCTTGGCGTTCTTGATCTGCAGGGCGGGGTCACCGAAGTGATGAGCAATCGTACCCTGCAATTGCCAGTGAGCAAAAACTCCTTGCATCAAACCGGTGGCTCCTACCGGGTGGCCACAGGCAATCAGTCCACCGGAAGGATTAACGGGGATCAATCCCTGCTTGGGAAACTTATAACCGTAGTCAAGGTTGGGCATGAAGGGAGCGCCGGATTTAACAAAACCGCCTCCTTCGCCGTACTTGCATAAACCCATATCTTCATACGTCTGTATTTCGGACGAAGTATAAGCATCGTGCAATTCTATAAAATCGATCTGGTTCAGGGGATCGGTGATCCCGGCCATCTCATATGCCGCTTTGCTGGCCATACGGCCTGACCGGAATGAATGCACACCCGGATATTTCAGGTTTTTATAGTCTGATGCTTTTTCATGCGACAGCAGGGGAACCTTGCCATGAGGGCGGTCAGACATACGCATGGCGTCCATACCACCACCCACACCGGTTACTTTGCTCGGTTTGAGACGGGCCCCACCAAGCGCCTTTTCCAGTTTATTCAAGCCCTTTTCGTTCACAAAAAGCATGACTGCTGCGCCGTCGCTCATCGTGCAGATATCAAGCATGGTTAAGGGCCAGGCAACCATTTCCGAATTCCTGACATCCTCGATTTTGATCTTCATCCGCTTCTGAGCATAGGGATTGTGATAGGCGTTATTGTGATTTTTTACCGACACAAGCGCCATCTGATCTACGGTAGTGCCATACTCTTTCATATGCCGAGTCACCATCATGGCATAGTACCCTGAGTAGAAGCCACCGACCGGGTAATCGAAATTGACATCGGAAGCCAGAGCGATAAATTCGTTTCCTTTCCAGGTATTGACTCGGGACATAGTCTCCCAGCCAAAAGCAAGACAAACATCAAAGCGCCCGGATGCTACTGATTCCCAAGCCGCCTGAAAACACAATCCGCCAGTGGCGCCGCCGCCTTCTATGCGTTTATTATGTTTAGGCGCCATGCCAAGGTAATCATGAACCATGCTGCCGGCTTTCAACTGTCTAAGAAAATGATCCGAAAAATAGGATGCCACGGTACCATCAACTAACTCTACTCCCTGTTTAAAGGTCATGCCGATGTCCTGAAGAGCATAATCGTAAGCCTCTTTGACCATTGCTTGGAAAGTCACATCGGGTCTGGCCTTGGCGAATTTCGACACACCGCCAGAAACTACATAAACATCCTGCATAAATTCCTCCGTTTTTTGTTGTACTTATTTAGATTTATCGTAACCTTATTCAGGAAATTATGTTATTCTGAGATCCTTGGCGCAAAGCTGGAGGTTCACTTGATTCATCCATTTATTTTCTTCTATGGTGTACACCATGTCAACCATATTATGGCTGGCCGCAATGGGCAGCAAATGTCCTAATCCGAACCCGATAACATCATAAACCCACCCCCCCGAGGAGGGTTGGCGCACTTTTAATTTCAGGTGATTCTGCCCGACGATACGGGGCACACCAACGACTTCGAGGCTGTAGCTGGCAAAGTTCGGTTTCATGTTCTTGGGGCCAAACGGCGCAAAATCACGCAGGCCTTTGACAACTTCGGGAGTAATTTGATCCAGCTCGATCTCTGAGTCGATATTCATCTTGGGGATCAGATCATCGTCCGTTAAAGCTTTCGCGGCAGCCGCGTTGAATTTTTCTTTGAACGCTTCGATATTTTCGGCTTTGATCGTTAACCCGGCCGCGTACTTATGCCCGCCGTATTGTTCCAGCAGGTCTGAACAGTCACGAATCGCACTAAAAAGGTCGAAACCGGGAATAGAACGCGCAGACCCTTTGCCTATGCCATTCTCAATGGTAATCATCACAGTGGGGCGATAATATCTTTCGACGATCCTGGAAGCGACTATCCCGATGACGCCTGAATGCCAGTTTTCGCGAGACAGAACGACAACCTTATCGTCTGCCGGGACAAATTCGCGTTCGATTTTTTCCAGAGCTTCGTTCAGGGTGCGGTTATCAATTTCTTTGCGTTTTTTGTTATCGCGTTCCAGTTCGCCGGCGATTTTCAGCGCCCGGCTGTAATCGCGGGTGATCAGCAGCAGCGCAGCCTTCTCGGCTGAACCTAATCTTCCCACGGCATTGATGCGAGGCGCTAAACCGAAAACGATGTTACCGACCTGGATATCACCCTGTTTGAACCCGGCGGTATCCACCAGGGCTCGAATGCCATTGTTGCCGTTCCGGTTCAACCGTTCAAGCCCTTCTCGAACCAGAATGCGATTTTCGTCTATTAGCGGGACAATATCGGCAGCCGAGCCAATGGCAACGAGATCCAGGTATTTATCCAGATAGGATTTATCCAGATTCATACGCTGCTGGATACCCTCTGCCAATTTATAAGCAACGCCTACTCCCGCAAGTTCGCTGAACGGATAGGTGCTGTCCTGGCGTTTTGGGTCCAGAATGGCAATGACGTTGGGCAGGGTGGGACCGGGTTCGTGGTGGTCGGAAATGATGGTATCGATACCTAATTGAGTAGCCAACTCAACTTCGGTGCTCGAGGTGATCCCGCAATCTACGGTAATAATCAGAGTGGCTCCGGCTCGATGGGATTCTTCAATACCACCAACTGAGAGACCATAACCTTCCGCTTGTCGATCGGGGATGTAGTAGTTGACTCTCCCTCCGAGGTCTTTCAGGAAGAGATAAAGCAAAGAGACGGCTGTGATGCCATCGACGTCATAATCGCCATGAATGATGATCTTTTACTGTTTTTGCAAGGCGGTTACGACCCGGTTAACGGCAACCTCCATGTCGTTCATCAGAAAAGGATCATACAAATCGTGTGTATTACCGTTATAGAACAGATCGATCGCTTCGGGCGTATCGATTCCCCGATTGACGAGGATGTGAGCAACCAGCTCAGGGAGTCTCGCTTGACTTGCAATTCTACGGACTAATTCACGATCAGTTGATTTGACGACCTTCCATAAGTTTTTCATTAGGGTTTTTATATTTCATTTCTCACTCTCGATAGTATAACGGCTCAGGATTTCGATTTGGAGGCGCTCTGCAGATAGTTCTGCATGACGACTGAGTCCACGGGATGCAGTGCAATGCGTGAATCCAGAGCCAGGCATAGTTCGCCTTCGGGGAAGGCCATGAAAGGATTGATATCCATTTCGCTGATGCAAGGGAAATCACCGACCAGGCAGGAGATACGTTGCAAAGTATCGACCGCGGCATTCAAGTCGACACCTTTTTCTCCGCGCACACCTGTCAGCAGCTTATAGCCCTTCAGTGACGTAATCATGTCTTCTGCGTCAGAATCTGTAATGGGGAAAATGCGGAAATTGACGTCTTTGATGATTTCGACGTAGATACCGCCCAGACCAACCATCAGAAGTGGACCAAAATGGGGATCATAGGTGACACCCATGATCATCTCTTTCCCACCCTTGGCCATTTCCTGAATCATGATCTGGTAATCATCCAGGGGAGTATCGAGTTTACTCAGGTTTTCCTGTAAACGCATATAGCCCCGAACAAGTTCCGCCTCGTTGCGTAAATCGACGATTACGCCGCCGACATCGGATTTATGGATCACCTCCGGTGACAGAACTTTCAATACCACTGGGTAGTTCGTCAGCTCAGTGAATCGAACCGCATCTTCCAGAGATTTAACGACGGTAAACCGGGGCATTGCGATGCCATAGGCAGAGAGCACTTTGTTGACTTCGAGGTCGTACAAACGATCGCGTTTTTCTGCGATAACTCTGTCAAAGATGACTTTTACTGCATTCCGGTGGATATCGTCGAATTTCTTGACATTGCCTAAGGGGCGGCTTCTAATACGGTTGTATTTTTCCATGGCGGCCAAGGCCATCGCCGCAGATTCAGGGAAACTGTAGGTGGGCAGTCCGGCCACCTGCAGTTGTCGGACTCCGGATCCTTCTCCTTTAGCGCCCATGAAGACGCAGAGAACCGGTTTGTCGCCCTGAATCCTGCTGGATTCAATGATGGCTCGGGCGATTCCTTCCGCATCGATGTGGACGGGGTGCACGAAAATCACGATAACTGCGTCAACATTTTCATCTTCCAGCAGGATTTTCAGTGACTTCCGATAACCCTCTTCGTTGGCTGAAGCAATCATGTCCAGAGGATTGGAGAGGCTGGCTTCAGCAACCAGGAATCGCTTCAGCTTTTTGATCGTAGATTCGCTGAATTCTGCCATCTGCAGGCCGACATTTACCACTGAATCGGTGGCCATGATGCCGGGACCTCCAGCGTTGGTCAGGATGGCGGTGCGTTTGCCTTTAGGAATCGGCTGGCGGCTGAATGCCTGCGCCAGATCGAAGAGCTCTTCGACCGTGTTTACCCGTAAAACGCCGCACTGTTCAAACAAAGCGCCGGTGCCAACATCCAGATTGGCCAGAGCGCCCGTATGAGAAGAGGCGGCAATAGCGCCCGCGCGGGTTCTACCAGATTTGACGGCAATGATCGGCTTTCTCTTGACGATTTCACGGGCTAATTGCGTGAAGACGCGGGGATTGCCAAAGCTTTCCAGATAAAGCAGAATCACCTGGGTATCTTCATTATCCGCCCAGTAGCGAATGACGTCGTTACCCGAAATATCCATCTTATTGCCCACGGAGATAAATTGCGAGATCCCCAAGTTCAGGTCGTGAGCGTATTCTAAAATTGCGGCGCCGAGAGCGCCTGATTGTGATAAAAATCCTAAGTTGCCGGGATGAGCGTAAACGCCTGCAAAGGTCGCATCAAGCGAATAATCAGGATGAGTATTGATGACGCCCATGCAGTTGGGACCGACCAGTCGCATTTTATATTTGCGGACGATCTTTTCGAGTTGCTCCTCCAGCTTAGCTCCAGCGCCGCCGACTTCTTTGAAACCGGCGGTAATCATGATGATGCCTTTGACACCTTTTCGCCCGCACTCTTCGGCAGCCTGGATAGCTAACTGTTTGGGGACGACAATAATAGCCAGATCTATATCGTCGGGGACGTCCAGGACGGAGGGATAGCATTTTATAGAATGGATCACCGTTGCCGTCGGGTTGATGGGGAAGACGGGTCCGTTAAATTCGTATTCGATCAGGTTGTGCAGTATATTGCGGCCGATGGAGCCTTTTTTACGGGATGCGCCGATGACGGCAATGGATTTAGGACGAAATATTGCGTCCATCCCGGAGTCGTCTTTCATGGATTATTCCTGGGGGTAATCGCTATTTTATTAACATTTTTAATTGAGTGATATGGCTGACACTTTTATGCCATGAATCAAGTCAAATCGTGTCTGTCTAATTATAGCTAAAATAATTGTATAAATCAACTCAAACTTTTAAATCTACTCATCTTCGCATTAAGCTATGGGCTAATAGTCAGTTTCAGCATCAAACCCCTCCTCAACCTTAAACACTCTCCCCTCCCCCGAATCAAACGGAATGCTCTTGAAATTGCCGGTCGATGAGAGAAAGCGTTCCTGAGTGTAGAGATCCAGCAGAGCATTCGCTCCCGTCAGATCCGTCTCGATGGTGATATGCCGATCCGCGTCGGTGCGGCGGTTGACGATGATCAAGTAATCGTCCGGCGTCGCGGTCGTATCGTGGAACTGCCCGATTTCGATGTAATCGTCTGTGTCGTCCTCGAAGTAAACGGAAGTTAGCGGGCTTAAGAAACCGTTGGGTGTTTCTTCCACACAAAACGCCGTATCCCGCTCTAAAGCTAGCAGGTTATCGCCAATGTCATCTAGTTGTGTAAACACCTCCTGAACCGCATAATACTTTTCTTTATACTCGCCAGTATCGGGAAGTGCATAACCGTATGTCTGCCCAGGCAACACCAATCCCCGCATTTTCCAATCATCACTAGTGGCATATTTAAAATACATGATCCCTTTCGCGCCATGCGCCAGCGCCATCCAAGCTTGCACGAAAATCTCAGAACGTGTCGGATTGCGCAGAGCTGGATCGCCCACCAGAGCCACCGGTAGATCATGCGCTTGAGCTTTGAAGATGAAAGGCACACCGTTCGGCGGATTCGTCAACTTGGAGCTGTTGTACGCCAGTTCTATCCCGTTAGCAAGCGAATCGAGCTCATCTTGATTGCCTGTAGCTACATTTTTGGCAAAAGGATAGAAGTGCGCATCGAAAATCTGCGGTTTGCCTTTTTCGCGATAGCGGTAAAAATCACAAGCATCTTTACTGGCTAAAAAGCGGACTCGCGGTGGGTGCGTTCCAAGTGTCGCATGCCCTGCGAATAGGAACTCATTGATCACGCCCACGCTGGTGACAATCGAGGGACGTGGACCATCAGCCACGTCAAAGCCCAATATCTCAGTTCCAAAGTATTCAGCCGTATCCACTAACGCCTGGCATTCATCCTCAACCTGCTGTAAAGCTGCAGCGCGTGTGGTCGAACTCCAATGCAACGGATAAGCCTGCTCCTTATCCATATACTCCACATAATCAACCAGAACATCGCATTTGTTGGTGGTTTTAAACTCATAAGCCGCGCGCGAATAATTTGGCGGAAGGAATGCTTCCACGGTGTCATCGTTGATGAACACATAATTATCGGGGAACATCCCTCTGGTATAAAAGAGCCAGTGATCAGTCCAATTTGAGTTCGTGTCGCCGATACTCAGGTTGAATTCCAGGACGGTATCAGTTGATGCTAAACCGTTAGTATCATAGATCGCCACGGATGGTTTAGCGATCATATTCCTACCATGCTGGAAATAACCGTATATGCCCTGGTTTTGAGCATTCATCCCAATATCGAATTTGGGTTCATCCAACCAGGTGTCGTACTTAGAATCTTTCACCCCGCTGATAAACACCCCCGGTTTACCAGTGAAGCTGTTCTGACAGCTATCTTTTTGGCAGAGCAGAGACTTTCCATTAGCAGGTACATCTGGAAGCACTGAATCACCGGGATCGTGCAGGAAGTAATAATAACCTTCACCATTGCCGGTGTCCGCTAACGTAGCTAGTGCATTCGTACGGTTAAACTCCGCTTGTAAACGGTTCTGCTGACCGTTACCGTAATACTTCACCCAGTAAGGG
>JAHJDJ010000027.1 GCA_018812585.1 bacterium | reverse complement strand
TCACTTCTCTTTTATACAATTGCATATTTGTGATTTTTGCAACTGTCTGTGCAAATTGCAGTATTGCGGGATACAAACTAGTAGGTTCTATATCTAAATAGATATTCCCACCATGCTCCGAGATCATATTCTCTGATAGAATCTTCTGATAAATTCGCTCCTTATTAGGGGTGTCTAAATCAAAAGAGTACGAGAGACGCATTAATGTCATTCCATGATCGCAGATTCTTATCTTACCGTGATCGCCATTGACATTCTCTAAGAAAATATCAATCATATCACCATCTTCATGAAAAAGCGGTGCAACTAGTTGGAAGATTCCAACTCTTCGCTCGCGCAGAAATATCTGGTGGTTGAATTGTTTTTTCAGTAATTCAAGATATTCCATTGGATACCTCGCATTGAATTCTATTTTTCAACCGGGAAATTTAAGCTCTCTTGACCAGGGAAATGCTTTTCATTTTCCCTGAGACCTATTCGTTTCATAAATACAGGTAAGGCTTGTTCATAGGAAGCAAAACCTTCAGTAATAAATCCTCCCTTTTCAGCTCTAAGCCCAGCTTCTATATTCTCAGGCTTGGCTTTATGCTCATGAAATAGAGAATGGGATGATGGTGGACTGGAGATTCCATCAAATTCACCATGAGGTCCATTAAATCTCAGCAGACAGATACTCCCTCTTTCATCATTTGGGAAATACTCAAGGCCAATGGAAAAATTCTCAGGGAAATCGCTATTCATACGCATAAATACAATGAACTTCTCCCCCTCATCAGATCGCAATTCCATATTATTTCTTAAATGACCTTTTTCGCTCTTCATTTCCTTCCTAGGAGGTTCAATGATCGATTTAGGACAACCGATTAATTGCTCTATCAATTCGTCAGTGTATTCAGGCATATAATAGCTCCATGTGAATATCTTGAATCAATGTCAGTAATGAAAGCAACCACATGCTACCGCTCTACCTGCTAAAAAACCGATTAGTGCAGCAATTAACTAAGTTTATGCTCGTTTATTTTCAGCTTGGTTAAGACGAACTTCTTTATTGCCTCAGCTAATTGTATGCTCTGGTCTGCTTCTTCCCTGGTTGGTATATAGAAATCATCTGGATAGCGGATTTCAACTGCATAATAGGATAAATTCCCGGTTTCAAGTTTGCGAAAATCTTTATCAATCTTAGCGCACAGTTCCAGCAGGTACTCTAAATTGTGAGTTTTCCCGAATTCGGTTTCATGAAAGATCAGGAACGCCTTAAAGAAATTTTCTGCTGACTGCTGGGCGTGAAAGCAGATTGCTTCGGTCACAATTTGATGGGCATCCATCTCCAGTTCATGCAGCGCAACTTTGAGGTTATTGTTAGCTTTGATGAGCCACTTTTTGATATACACATCCATCACAATGCTACTCCTTCTTGCAGGGCGTGCCGGACAATGCTGCCGGTTTTCTCACGCAGATAATCCACTTCAGTTGTAGATTTAATAATGATATCAGCGTCGATGCCATGCTGGGCTAAGGTTTTACGTAACCGGGTAGATAATGAGATCTTTTCTGGAACAGGGAAGCTGTCTTTCAGGATCAACATCAAATCGTAGTCGTTTCCTTGAGACGCCATGCCACTCGCCTGAGAGCCGAATAGAATCAACTTCTGATAGTCAATGTCCTCAAAGGCATCTTTGATGAGCTTTTTTACGGCATTATCTAACACGGATTTTCACCCTTTCAGGAAATCATCGATCAATTTATGCGCGGCGGCGAAGGGATTTTCCTCCGCTTCGACATTCTTATCCAAGAGTCTCAGGCGCGGGTCGCTCCATAAGCGGCGGCGGAGTTCCCTTTCGGCTATCTGGCGGATACGTTCCTTGCGGCGGTTGATCCGTTTGACCTCCAATGCTCCTGACTCCTGCAAGGTAATACGATGTTTGTCAAGAGCATCAATTAACTTATCCAAACCTTCGCCGCGGCTGGCGATAGTCGGGATGACGGGCGGATTCCAGATGGCGTGCTCTCTTTTCAGGTCCAGGGCGGCTTCAATTTCCTGGACGGCACGGTCGGCTAAGGGGCGGTCAGCCTTATTCAACACGAACAGGTCGCCGATTTCCATCAGCCCGGCTTTCATTGCCTGGACGCCGTCGCCGGATTCGGGTACCAGCACGACGACGGTAGAATCAGCGGCGCGGGCGATATCCAGCTCAGATTGGCCGACTCCGACCGTTTCCAGAATGACGATATCTTTGCCGAACGCGTCCAAGACATCAGCGGCATCGAGGGCTGCTTCAGCCAAGCCACCCAAAGTACCGCGCGTGGCCATGGAACGAACGTAAATTCCGGCATCGAATCCGACGCGGGTCATACGCACGCGGTCGCCTAAGAGAGCGCCCCCGCTGAAAGGGCTGGTCGGATCAACGGCGATAACGCCGATAGAAAGCTGTTTTTTGCGATAAAGATTACAGAGGCCATCCACCAGCGTGCTCTTGCCAGCTCCCGGTGGTCCGGTGATACCGATGCGGTAGGCGTTACCGGTGCGGGAGAATATCGGCTTAACTGCGTCCGGTATCAGACCATTGGAGTTTTCGAGGCAGGTAATAATCTTCGACAGGGCTCGAACGTCTCCCTGATCGAATTTCTCCATCCAAACTGCTATATCCATCGTTCGCTACACGTACTCCCTTTTGAATTTTTCGAAGTCCTCGAAAACCAATGCGTTATCCTTTTTAAAGCAGCGATTTTCTTTTTCCAGAGAAGCGATGACACGGCTGATCGTTTCGCGGCTGGTGCCGGCGATGTTAGCGAGGTCTCGCTGCAAAGGAAGTTCGGGGATCGTCACCTTTCCATCCTTCATACGGCCAATATCTTCCGCCAGTCGAATCAAAGTAGCCGCGACCCGGCCTTTGGCATTGCGCAGGCTTAAACTTTTAATCTGCTGATCCGATTTCCTGATTCTGGCAGCAAGTTCCCGCAATAGATAGATCGAAATTTGAGGATATTTCCCCAGTGCGGCTAGAAACTCTTCGCGGTTCATGACGAGCAGTTCGACTTCATCCAAGGCGGTAACGGTAGCGGATCTGGAGAGCCCGTCGATGACGGAAAGCTCGCCGAAAAATTCGCCATCGCCCAAAATAGCCAGGATGACTTCTCCACCCTCTTCGCTGATCTGCGAAATTTTTACCCGGCCTTTGTTGATGATAAAAAGGTTTAGACCGCGATCGTCTTCGAAGATAATCAGATTGTTTTTCCTGTAGGGTTTGACGGTGAGCAGGCTGTCAAGACTGACCAAGCTCTCATCGTCAAGTCCTTCGAAGAGCGGCACTGTTCTGAGCCGAGATTCATTCATTTTTGTTCTCCGCAGGATAAGCAGCGGATTCCCGCCGTGCTTTATCAATAACATCACGCACCGCCGGCAACAGGAACACGTTCTCAAGAGGTCGATCGCTGAGCGCCTCGGCGAGAGCAGTAATTCTGCGCGGCAGCGGTGATGTGCGATTTAACAAGATCAGGTTTCTCTCTTCAACGCGACAAGCGCCGTCGCGGAATTTACCGCGTACGGTGCGAACGTCGATATTCAGACTCCGGGCCAATTCGATTAATTTCTCTAACAGTTCATCTTCTTTCAACTTACCGCCTACATATAATCATCCATATTTTTCCGCTCCATGATTTCGACAACCCGCCGAACATCCTGTGCAGAATCGCGGTGGCAGATCAGTAGAGCGTCACCGGTGTTAATAACGATCAAGTCTTTCACGCCCACGGTCGCTACCAATTGACTGCCGGAATCTATCATACAGTTACTGGTATCCACCAGGATATGGCCGTTTAAATTGACGTTACCGCTGCTGTCCTTGGGCGACAACCGGTAAACCTCCGCCCAATTGCCTATATCCGACCAACTGAAATCCCCCTTGACCACGGCGACATTCTTGGCATGTTCCATAATGCCGTAGTCGACCGAAATGGCGCGCAAGCCACGGTAAATCTCTGCGAACTTCGGATCCTGGTATCCCTTTTCGAGGGAGTCGATTTGCATCAGAGCAGCATAGAGTTCGGGGAGCGCGAGTTCGATCTCTTTAAGAATGCGCTTATTCGACCAGATGAACATCCCGCTGTTCCAAAGGAAATCTCCACTGGCAAGGAAGCGGCGGGCGGTTTCAATGTTGGGCTTTTCAGCGAATGTTTTAACATCATACGAACCGCTGGGTTTTTTATTTTGCGGATCATACTGGATATAACCATACCCGGTTTCCGGCTGGGTCGGGTTTATTCCCAGCGTGACCAGTGCATCTTCGGATTTGGCGGTTTCAAAAGCCTGCTTGATGCAGGCATTGAAGCGATCCTTCTCCGAGATCAGGTGGTCCGCGGGGAGCACTACCATGGCGCTATCCGGATCACGTTGACTCAGGATCTTTGCAGCCAGACCAATACAAGGAGCGGTATTTCGCCCTACAGGTTCAACGATGATATTTTCAGCGAGGACGTCTGGCAGTTGCTGACTGACGTGATCCAACAGTTCCGGCGTCGTGACGACCAGAATATTTTCAAACGGGATCGTATCGGAGATGCGGTATACGGTCTCCTGCAGCAGCGTATTTGTCCCGAAGATATTCAGCACCTGCTTGGGCTTTCTCTTGCGGGAACGGGGCCAGAAGCGGCTGCCGATGCCTCCGGCCATGATAACGGCGTAATTCATAATCAATTATTTATTAAAGTTTCAGGACTGCCTTCACTCTTTTGTAAAACTCTGCGCTCCCAATCAGGAGGATAGGGCCAGTAGATTTGCACATCTTCGGTTTCCCACCGTGATCTGACTCTGACGGAATCCAATGAAATCGAGAATGATTCCGCAAACCGCAGAGGATCTATTCCACCGGTTGAAAGTTTCCCGTCAGAATCGCTGTCCTGGTACAACCAGAGACGATAATATCCTGCCAGTAGTTGTTCAAAGGCGTAATCCCCATCCGGTTCAACGAGCGCTTCCTTCACTATTGCAGGGGCACTCATGCGTTCTGCGACAATTTTCAGATCAGGGATTGGATCAACGACCTGACCTGACA
Source organism: bacterium (assembly GCA_018812585.1). Classification (GTDB taxonomy): domain Bacteria; phylum Electryoneota; class B3-LCP; order B3-LCP; family B3-LCP; genus JAHJDJ01. Next base: position 11,243 of record JAHJDJ010000027.1, on the reverse strand, counting down.
AGGAACCAGCCGCGTCAGCATTAAACGTACTGAAAGAAATTTGCTGCAGCGAATCGGGTGAAGGATTGCCGAAAATATCTTTTATAAGAGCATTATTAATATTCAGAATATAGGTCTGGTTCCCCTTAAAACTTTCGATTGATTTGAACCTGGCGATGGTAGATCCTGCAGCCAACCAGATACCATCAGCAACAATACTGTCACCTTCCAGTACTTGGATAGCTTCATTCAGTGTCGTCATAGTAACTGGTTCTGAGAAGCCGATTTTAACCATAGTCTCTGGTGAAACATCTACCGCTCCAGCAGCAGGATGAGTCCAGGTGAGGTGAGGTCCCAGTGTATCCGAAACCGGAATTGCCGTCACCTCTATGGTCAGGGAATCCACCCGGTTACCGGCATAATCCTGCACGTTGTTCAGTTGCAATTGGTAGACGTTACCTTCCCGCTGGATCCCGGTCGTCAGCAGTATGGCATTGGAATCGGCAGGGTTTTGTGTTATATCAATGATCGAAAGACGGTTTCCCAGGGAATCCTGACCCGAAATTTCCATCAAGTCGCTGCGTACCGGCTCGGTAAAACTTAATCGCATTCCCTGGCGATGCAGCCCTTCGCCTCCGCGCAACTCGGGGGGCTCCAGATCTACCGTTTCCATGCGCAGACTGACGACAGGCGGCGCAACGGCTGAAGCCTGCACGTCCTCGGGCGGGAAAGCGATGGCTTCTCGCGCGACATCCCAGAGACGATTGCGACGCGCTTCCACAACACCGAATATGCGATAATTATCGCGCGGGAGAAATCCCAACTCAAAGAAACCGCTAACGTCCGGCTGCGTGGCAAAAGGCGCTCTATCAATCCGTGGATCGGGATTGGTGAACTCGCTTTCAGGGTAAGCCCAGATCCAGGTGGAAGCCGGGGTGTCCATATTGCGAATGTAACCCGTCACTCGGCTGCTATCCATCTGTTCGCCGGTGGCAAACGCCAGCACAAACGATGCAGGCATTTGATTTCCGTTGACGTCGCTGATGCCAGCACCAAAGGTGATGACAATCGTGCGGTTTTCTTGCAACGGCGAGTTAAAGATAATCGTCGCTTTTTTGTCGCCGACTTTAACTCGATATCCGTCAATCGGTTCGGGACTGATGAAGATGGAGTTTTCAACACTGTTACGTTGTATCCACTCGCTCAGTTTTAGCGACGGTTTCACGTTATGCGGAACGTTGACCGATCCCGGAGTTGGATATACTTCCAAAACCACATGTCCGGTCCGGTCGACTGGACCGCCTGGAGGATAACCCTGTTTGGCGCAACTCGCCAGCAGCAGAATTCCAAAGAACGCAAATCGATAGAAAGACTTCATGCCTGTCTTAGACAGCTATTTTCGCTTTAAAAAAGTCGATAGTATCTTTTAGACCCTCTTGCACGGCAACTGATGGTTCCCAATTCAACTTCTGCTTGGCTAAAGCAATATTGGGACGCCTTTGAACGGGATCATCCGCGGGTAGATCTTTGTGTACTATTTTCGATTTTGAACCGGTCAATCTGATGATAACCTGCGCAAAATCAAGGATGGAAAATTCTGATGGATTCCCTAAATTTACCGGACCAATAAACCCCTCAGTATCCATCATCTGCATCATCCCTCGCACCAGATCTTCAACATAGCAGAAAGATCGGGTTTGCGATCCATCGCCGTAAACTGTCAAGGGCTGGTTGCGTAATGCCTGGACTATGAAATTCGACACCACACGGCCGTCATTTTCAGCCATGCGGGGGCCATAGGTATTGAATATCCGTACGATGCGGACGTCCACGCGGTTCTGGCGATGGTAGTCCATCATCAGAGTTTCAGCGGCGCGTTTCCCTTCATCATAGCAACTGCGAATCCCTATTGGATTGACATGCCCCCAATAGGTTTCCGCTTGCGGATGTTCTTTGGGATCGCCATAGACTTCTGAGGTCGAAGCTTGCAGGATGCGCGCTTTGACTCGTTTGGCCAGCCCCAGCATATTCAGCGTTCCCATGATGTTAGTTTTAATCGTTTTCACGGGGTTATACTGATAATGCAATGGAGACGCCGGGCAGGCCAGATTATAGATCTGGTCTACTTCCACCAGGATCGGTTCGATAATATCGTGACGCAGCAGCTCGAAATGATCGTGATTCAGCAGATGACGGATATTATCTTTGCAGCCTGTAAAGAAGTTGTCTATGCAGATGACTTCGTGCCCCTGCTCGAGGAGGCGATCGCAAAGGTGGCTGCCGATAAAGCCTGCTCCGCCTGTAACCAGTATTCGCATGGGATTTCCGAGGTTATTTTTTGGGCTTCGATCCGCCATTGATTTCCGGCCGACCGATGGAGTAATAGTCGAATCCCATCGCATCCATTTTGCGGGATTCATAAATATTACGGCCGTCAAAGATCACCGGCTTTTTCAGTGATTGCTTTAAGGTGTCAAAGTTCGGCTCGCGGAATTCGTTCCACTCGGTCACGATCAGCAGGGCGTCTGCATCCTGGGATGCTTCGAATTCGTCTGCGGTAAACTCGATGGTATCACCGAAGATTTCTTTTGCGACTTCCATCGCCTGAGGATCGTAAGCTTTAACTTTAGCGCCTGCTTCAAGCAGTCCGTTAATGATAATAATGGCGGGAGCTTCGCGCATGTCATCGGTGCGCGGCTTAAACGACAGACCCCAGACAGCAAAGGTCATTCCACTCAGATCATCCCCGAAGTGTTTTTTAACTTTATTTAAAAGTACCTTCTTCTGATTCGCGTTGACCTCTTCTACCGCATCTAAAATCTTCAATTTAGTTCCATATTTGGTGGCAGTATGGATCAAGGCCTTAATGTCTTTCGGAAAACACGAACCACCGTACCCCACTCCAGGGAACAGAAACTGATGCCCGATGCGGCGATCAGAACCCACACCCTGACGTACCATGGTCACATTGGCGCCGATACTCTCGCAAAGATTAGCAATGTCGTTCATAAAACTGATTTTAGTAGCCAGGAGTGCATTGCTGGCGTATTTTGTCATTTCAGCGGAACGGACATCCATAATTAGAATGGGATGACCGGTGCGTACGAAGGGGCTGTAGAGATCCTTCATCAGGGCTTCAGCCTTGGAATCATCTGCGCCGATAACCACACGGTCAGGCCGCATGAAGTCATCGATGGCCATACCTTCTTTCAGGAATTCTGGGTTGGAAACAACGTCGAAGGAGTGATTCGTGTGCTTCTTAATCGTTTCACGCACCAAGTCAGCGGTACCGACCGGAACCGTGCTCTTGTCGACAACGACTTTATAGCCATTCATCGATTGGCCGATGGATTTCGCCACCGCTAAAACGTATTTTAAATCGCTGGAACCGTCTTCTCCGGGAGGTGTACCCACAGCAATAAAGAGAATCAGTGAATCCTTTACCGCTTTATCGATATCTGTGGAGAAGGTTAATCGACCTTTCTTGGTGTTCCGGTCAACCAACTCTTTCAGTCCTGGTTCATAAATAGGGATGACCCCACTATTCAGCATATCAATTTTCTTCTCATCGACGTCGACACAAATGACGTCATTGCCAGTTTCGGCGAAACATGTTCCGGCAACAAGGCCGACATAGCCTGATCCGATGACACAAATTTTCATAGTACTGTTTTCCGTTATAGTTCGATGATGTGGTAAATTCTCTATCTTAACCATGCCTATTTTTCAGGCAGTGCACTCAAGTGGCTTAAATTGGGCGAATTCCTCAGTTGCTCATTGGCGTGGTTCAGTGATTCAAAGGTTCCGGCATCAGTCCACCAGCCGCCGAAGATGTCGCAGGCCAGCTCTTCTCTTTGGATATAGGCGTTATTGACGTCGGTGATCTCTAATTCGCCGCGGATTGAAGGCTTTAAATTCCTGGCTATTTCAAAAACTTGAGAATCATACATATAAACACCGGTAACCGCCAGGTTCGATTTTGGATGGCTGGGTTTCTCTTCGATTCCGACCACCTGGTCGCCATCCAGTTCGGCTACGCCGAATCGTTCTGGATCGTGGACTTCTTTTAAGATAATGCGCGCTCCCGATTTCTGCACCGCAAAATTCTTGACATACTCAGTCAAGGGGTCTGCAAAAATATTATCCCCCAACAGAGCGACCATGCGATCGCCGAAAGCGAAATGCCGCGCCAGCGCCAGCGCCTGTGCGATACCACCCGCTTCATCCTGCACGCGGTAGGTGAATTCGCAGCCGAAGCGGCTGCCCGACCCTAATAGACTCACGACATGACCAATATGCTCAATTCCGGTAACGATCAATATTTCAGTAATTCCGGCTTCCAGTAATTTACCGATGGGGTGATAAATCATGGGGACTGAACCGACCGGTAAAAGGTGCTTATTGGTTACTTTTGTGAGCGGGAATAGCCTTGACCCCGAACCTCCCGCTAAGACAATCCCTTTCATCAGGACTCCCTGTTATATCTAAAGCAACATCCGCCCTGCCGCATTTTCAACTATCAGTAAACCAGAAGATGATCAAACCTGATTACGGCCGTTACTCTGCCGCGCAATCCGTTTTCTTCTCGACCCTCTTCATGTAAATAATTATCAGTCCAATCGTGGCCCAACCAGCCTTCAATCTGGAGGTTGGGATGCATCCAGGCGTTTAGTTCCAATCCGACTGTCATGGTTTTTTGAACGGTTCCAGTTGGGAAGGGCTCATCGTAACCTTCTTCCACCGTGTAAGCTAAATAAGTGGTATCAAACGGGGCGGTGACCCGGCCTTCGCCCTGCCGGGAAACTTCCCAGAACAGGTTGGCATGATAACCCGCCTGGGGCCATATCGAAAAATCGAAGCGGAGCCGATCAGCGTCATTGCCAAGTTCCGATCCCAGCGGCAAACCATAGTTCTGGTAGCGATATTTCGGTTCCAGCGCGTTATAGGTGCGATTGGCAACGCCGCTGTAGGTCAATCCAACACCCAGAAGACCGTCGACACCACTCCAGCGTCCCCCGATCAACCAACCCCATTCGTTGGGCTCCAGGTCTTTCGAGTCGTTCTTTTCCAACTGAATGTCATCCAGCAGTAATTCGCCGAAGATTTCAGTTCCCACCGCAGGGTAAACCACAAAATCGAATCCCATCAAGCCGTTGCCTTCGGAGGTTTCGTTGACCAGTTCGCCGTAATAAGGGACGAATGGATTCATGGATCCAAAGCGCACATCTCCGGTAAAGAGCAAGGTTTCGGACAGTCCCATGCGCAGCCAGGGCCAGGGTGATATTTCCAGACGATGCCCCGACAGGAAACGGCTGGTCCTTGAGCCCGTTGAATCTTCAAAATCGTCGACTTGGCCTATCAGGGCGGTGAAGCGCCCCCAACCCCAGCGCGCCTGCACGTTGATCTGATCGATACCGCGGCGGTTGTAATTCAAGAGCAGGTGATCCTGGCCGGGTCCCCAGTAAAGGTGATCACGTCCCAGTTTCAGCGACCAGCGGGAATTTTCGCCGACGACCATGAAGTACGCCTGTTCTGAAAGCCCGGCAAAATTGCTGTAGATTTTACCCTTATACAGAGGATTTTCACTCAGATCGCGATCTGCTCGTATCGCGGTGAAAATCCCCATTCGCTTGTTGCCTGCGCCGACATTGGCGACCAGGAAGCCAGCTTCGCGCCCTTCAGCGTTATAGCAGCTTTCCAGACCTGCGTTTATTCTGCCTCCAGCAAACAGGTGCCAATTCGCTGATGGTTCGCCCATCTCATTGGCGAACTCATCGAGCAGTAACACCACTCTGTCACCAGCCATACCGGAAAGAGGTCCTTCGATATTATTTAACGCAAGCGCAATTTCGCGCCGGGTATAAGGTTTCTGGCTGGGATCCAGATCGTGCAGATAGCCCAACGTCTGCAGCCAACGGACTTCGTCGTATGCCCAATGATCCGGCGGCAGGGTTTCCCATTGCGCCTGTGCTGGGGCAGGCATTGACATTATCAAAGAACTTATTAACAGTAAGATGAAAACCAGTAGATAAAACGGCTTCGCCATGGAACCGCCTATTTTAATCCTTCAAACTGCAGGATGCGGGTCAGAAACGCATCGAATACGGTTAACAGGCCGAAGAGTGTCACCAGGCTTCCGAGGAGGATAATGCGCTCGAAAAATTCTGCAGGAACACTGAATGCGCCAATCAGCAAAATTATTCCTACGATGAATCGCAGTACGCCCATGATCAGGCTACGTTCCAGGTGAAAGCGCTTGAAATGCCTCTGCAGAGGTAAATCCCAGTCGGGGAATGCCAGCGTAAACTGATGCGCCCGCCCATAGAATCCGAAACGATTGATCATCCAACCAGTCAATGTCATCATGGCGCCGAGGAAACCTTCGAGGATGCCGGTACGATCAAATAAATAAGTGGCAAAAAGCGCTGCGCCGGCCAGAAACAGAACGGTGCCAAAGTAACCGAAGAGATGCTTGGGGCTGTACATCAGAATAAAGCGCAAATGCCTCCAACCATCCCTAAAAGTGTTTAGATGGGGTGGGCGGTTTCTGCCGTCAGGGTGCAGCGTAATGGGGATCTCTGTCATCTTCAGTTTGGCTTTGGCAGCCTTAATGACCATCTCGGAGGCGAATTCCATCCCGGCGGTACGCAGATGCATCTTCTGCAGAGCTTGCTTCGTAAAAGCTCTCATGCCGCAATGCGCATCGCTCATCCCGGTGCGGTAAACCAGGTTCATGAATCCGGAGAGGAAGGGATTACCCAATCGGTGCAGACCTTTCATGGCTCCAGGTTTGATCTCACCCTTAAGGCGTGATCCCATGACCATGTCATATCCATCGCGCAGCGGTTTAATGAATCGTTCCAAATCCGTCAGGTCGTAGCTGTCATCGCTGTCGGCCATGACAATAAATTTACCGCGGGCTTCGGCGAGACCTTTGATATAGGCGTTGCCGTACCCTTTTTCGGGCTGATGCACGACACGAGCGCCCAGTTCTTCCGAGAGTTCCACTGAGCGATCTGTAGAGCCGTTATCGGAGATGACGACTTCACCGTGGATACCCAATTTTTCCATCGTTTCCTTTGCCTTACGAATACAGATCCCCACGGTCTGTTCTTCGTTCAGGCAGGGCATCACCACAGAAACTTCGAACTCGTATTCATCTGAAAAGCGGGTCGATTCTACTACCAATCTATTTGCCCCTTCCAAACAGCTTCAGTTTTTCCATTGGATCGATAGTGTAAATCCAATTCCCCGGTTGATCACCAATCGTATAAAACTACTATAAAGCGTCTTCTTGGCCAATCTTAAATTTAATAAATATAACCGGCTGAGTCAAGCTTTTTCGGATTTCTTAGTCAGCTTTTATGGTTGCTGCCAGGCGACATCAATCAGGAGACGCTTTCACTTTTCGGGTTTAATCGTGAAATTTCCGCTTCTACGGCTTGCAGCAGGTCAGCGGGTTTCAGCAGGTTCATGCAATCTGTGTCGCAGACCGGTTTAAAGCACCCCAGGCAATCGACGTCGGGCTCGATGATTTGACCCAGACCGTACAGCTCGAATTCGTGACGGTTGAAGATGTTATTCAGCAGCACGATCCGTTTTTCGAGACCGATACCGATATGCATCGCCATGGTCACTCCGGTGACCAGCAGATCCACTTCGTTGATGAGATGGAAAAACCGCTGCAATGGAAAGGTCCCGAGATAGGCCGCGCCTGAAGCGGCTGATATCAGTGTATTCCGCTCTTCTTCATCGGGGCCTCCCAGGAGCAGAACGCCGTATCCTCTGGCCAACAGCGATTGCGACAGTTCAATCCAGTTCTCGACGGCCCACAAACGGGACGGCCAGCGTATTCCGCAGCCGGTATTCAAGCCGACTAAAGGCCGCGGTAATTCCAGATTAAAGGGGGGTGAATCATGCAGGGAGACGATGTACCTTTCACCGCTAAATTTCAATCCGCAGATTTCGAATATTTCTTCGGGATAGCTATCAGTATTGGCTTTATTCAAATCGTCAAACAGGCCGGTCAACCACTTCTTACGCGCGGCGTCTCCGACGGGCACACACACATTCTGATCCATGCGGAAGCCGATTTTTTCGGGGGCGTCGATCAATTCTGTCAGCGCGATAGCCTGAGCGTCCTTGTCCAAGTTGTAGATGACGTCGAATTGGGCCGCTTGCAGGAATGCCAGGTTAGCTGCATCCAGTTTCAGGACGCGGTCGACTTTATCTTTGGGAAGGACGGCGGGTGTTTCCGTCAGCCAGGTGATATGCACGCCGGGCTGGCGAAAAACGTGCAGCAGCGGCGTGGTGCGAATGACGTCACCTACCGCTCCTAATTTGATGATCAGGATACGCTTGTTGACCGGTTCGTAGTGATCGCAATTTTCGCAGTGCACGCCATGCTGTTTATGCGGTTTGCAGGGTCGATCCCCCAGAAAGAACCTGCAATCGAGGTTGATTTTCTCATTAATCGAGAAGTCTTCGTTGCTTCTGGAACTCAAAACAGTGGTCCCCCGTCAAATTTTTCTGTCGGTTCTAATTCCATCATTTTAAAGATCGAAGGCGCCAGATCGATGATGCCAAATTCCTGCGGTTGGATAACACGATCCTTGATGAACAGCGCCGCATCCCAGAAGGTGTGCATGCCGACCAGTTCAGTTTTGGCGGTCATCGAAGGTTTGCGCACGTTGGCTTTCAGGTCGTAGCCATCATAGGGAATGGCAATCAGGTCTGCCGCTTCAGAGGCATAAGGGCCGTCGTAGATTTCTTCACGGTGCACGACTTTATCTATGATTTTACTGCCATCGTCGGGATCGGTCATCTGCAGGAGCGCTTCGCTGATTTCGGTTTTCAGGTTTTCAGCTTGCGACGCCGAGACTTCGCCGAACTGTTCTCTGCCTTCCAGATTCAGAAAGATGCGCCCGGGAATCAGGCTGTAGATTTTCGTGCCGCGGTCCATGTCCATGACGCTTTTCGGCTGGTCGCCCTTCAGCTTCAGGTAGCCTTCGTCTTCCAGCCACTGGTTGACGTAGACCTCCTTCTTAACCGTGCAGAAGCCGTGGTCAGAGAGCACGATGAATTCAGTGTCGTCCTGGGAGCGATCGTAAAATTCACCCAAAAGTTCATCGACTTTCTGGTAGAAATCGACGAATCGGGGTGCGTAATCAGCATGATCGTTCTCGTACTGTTCCCAGAGAAAATGGTTGATGCGGTCGGTTTCCATGACGTGTAACTGGAAGAAATCCCAGGGTTCTCGTTCATATAGCCGGCGCGCGGTTTCCCAGCGTTTTTCCAGCGTCAGACGCAGATCCTCGAAGAACGCCTCTTTATCGGTGCGTCCCAGGTTGGCGTCAGCATCAATGCGGTAGCCCCAGTTTTTCAGATCGGTTGTCAGCTCCTTCGGGTAGGCGACTTTATCGATGTCGACGGTCAGGAAACAGCCGATCAGGATACCGTTGACTTCCTGAGGCGGCGAGGTTACCGGCACATTGATGACACAGACGCGGCGATCCATTTCTGAGAGCATCTGCCAGATGGTTTTTGCCCCCATGTGAGACGCATTGGGCAGAAAAAGCTGGAAGGGATTGGGTTTGCGGTCGATGAAACCGAAAATACGGTGCCCTGCCGGATTTCTGCCGGTCATAAAGGTAGACCAGGCCACCGACGAAATGCAGGGCTGCACTGAATTCATGCGGCGCAGCTGCCCGCCTTCCAGGATCCGCTTGAAGTGCGGAAAATCGCCGTTAGCGATGTGTTTTTCTAAAAATGAGTGCGGCGTGCCATCGATACCGATCACGACGACACGTTTCTTCGATTTTGCCTTACCGGATTTAAAGAAGAACTTCATATCTTTAGTGTAATCCTTCGATTTTAGAGATACCCTAAGTCTGCCAACCGTTGATTGACTTTCTCTTCTTCATCCTTGGTGTAGCCGGAAATTGTCTTTTCTGATTCCAGATAACCCATTTCTTCCAACTTGGAAATCACGCGCTGGGCGGAAGCTTCCGGCGTTTCAGTGTCGGAGTGGAAGGTTACGTCGGCATCCGTGGGTGACTCGTAAGGATCATTGACGCCGGTGAAGTTTTTGATTTCGCCAGCCAGAGCTTTTTTGTACAGCCCTTTGGCATCGCGTGCGACCAGGGTTTCCAATGGGCATTCGGCGAAGACTTCGACGTAGTCACTGATTAACTCCCGATTTTCTTTGCGCACCGAGGCATAAGGCGCGATGGCTGCGGCGACGGCCACAACACCATTACGCGATAGCAGTTGACAGACAAAGCCTATCCGGCGAATGTTGGTGTCGCGGTCTTCCTTGGAAAAGCCCAGACCCTTCGACAGATTCTGACGGACGACATCACCATCTAAGAGTTCCACTTTCAAGCCGCGGTTTTTCAGTTCATCTGCGACAATCTTTGATACTGTCGTTTTACCGGCTCCAGATAAACCGGTAAACCAAATCGTAAATCCTCGTTCATTCATCATTCCGCTCATCTTCTCCCAGGTATATGGCTTGATTATTTGATATTTATTAACTCGCTGCGAGTCTGTTATCTGATAACTTTCCCCTCGAAGTCGTCCGGTATCGGCTCATCCAAGTAATCCAGGATGGTAGGGGCGATATCCATCAGATGCGCGCCCTGGTAGACCTTACCTCTTCCCGGGTTATGTGGATCAAATTTGATGAATAGCCCGTGCTGCGCATGATTAGCATCGTCGGGGCCGGTATCGTTTTCGAACGACCAGATGGTTTCATTGCCGATGGATCCCAGCGACCGCCAGTTCAAATCGCCGAAGTAGACGATCAGGTCGGGCGCTACGCCGTTGACCACAGAGTAGGTCTCTTCCGGCTTGAAGACTTTGGTGCCGATATTTTTACCGTCAGGGTCGGTCAACGCTTCCAGCTTGGCGATCAGTTCGCCGCGGAAGGCTTCGTATTCGGAAGGTTCGATAACCCCGTCCGGTTCGCGGCCTTTGACATTGATGAAGAGGCGGCCGTAATAGCCTCCTGAACCCCAGACCTTGGTTTTCGGGAAGTCGATATTGTCGTTCTTCAGATTGGAGTGTTTGTCCGGCATCTGCTTGACGGTCAGGTAACCTTCTTTGATCAGCCAGTCGTTAAAGTTGATGCCGCCGTCCATCTTCTTGGCTCCGTGGTCGGAAACCAGCAGGATCATGGTGTCTTCGTCCACTTTCTGCAGGATGGCGCCGATCTCTTCATCCAGATATTTATAGTAGTTCAGGATCGAATTTTCGAAGCGGTT
>JAHJDJ010000335.1 GCA_018812585.1 bacterium | reverse complement strand
ATGCCTTAGCCGCATTCAACTCGCTGTTACAGCGCTATCCGAACGATTCTCACGTGCCTGCTGCCCACTACTGGATGGGCGAATGTTACTACTCGAATAAGGAATACTTCGCGGCAGCAGAAGCGTTTATGAAATCACTGAATTATAAAAACAACAGCAAACGATCAGCCGGCATGCTTATGCTGGGCATGTGTTATGAGAAGTTAAATCTGTCTGATAAGGCAATCAAGCAATACGAAACCCTGATAGAAGCCTACCCTGAGGGCGAGTATACTGATACTGCAAAGCGTAAACTCAGCAAGCTGAAGGGTTAGGAGGAAAACGATGTCTCATGCACTACGAACAACACTTCTACTTGGAACCTTCTGGCTGTTGGTCTTCCTCGCGGGTTTCTATGTTGTACACTTCAGAATGAAATCCACTGCGGAGGCTCTTGCGGCAACCGATGGAAAATTGGCCGAAGAGTTAGCCCTTAATCAAGATCTCGTCGACAACCTGGCGACTATTCAGGTCGAACTGGCCAGATCCGAACGTGAATGGGCAGCCCGCCAGAAGTTCATTCCCGCGGACCATTCAGCGCACGACATCTACGCCTATATGGATAATATTCTCCGAGGTGAGAAGACCACACTAAACTTCGATTTTTTGGCAGGCGAATCTCGTGACAGCAGCGGAATCCAGTTCGCTGATTACACCTTAAGCGGCGAGGCCAAATTTATTGATCTCTATAGTTTCCTCTGGTATGTGGAATATCTTCCACGGTATTTCCGCATAAATTCTGTCAATATGCAGGAAGCGTCGTCTGAAAAGAAAGACGAAACCGTTACAGATCGCTGGGTTCGATTCAAATTGGAAATCACCTCAATATCCAATGTACGAGAGGGATTCAACGATATCCCCAGCGAACCTGAAAACCAGTCTGCTGTGGCAAATTACGATCCTTTCAATATACCGCAGAAAGCCAAGACATCGCTTCCTCCGAATACACGAGGTCTTCCCAACGTGTTCTCCTCTATGATCAGAGCTTTAACGCCGACTCAAGTGTACCTGATTGATCAGAACGGCGAATTGAGGGTACTAAAATTGGGAGATGAGGTCTATCTCGGTAAGTTGGTGGACATCGATGCCAACGCCAACCGTGCTATATTCGAATTGAGCAAACTACAGCCGCCCAGACGAGTCCCACTTGAAGTCAACACAGGAAATTAGTGCCAGCAGAGGCATACACGAAAACGTGGTGAAACAATGAAAAACTTTTACCTAATTACCTTAGCGCTATTCCTCCTCACCACTATAACAAGCGCCCAGGATCGTTTACCCCAAGACTATACGTCGCCGGATGAGGTCATCACCCTCTCTGCTGACATGACGTTTGATCAGGCTTTCGACATCCTATCCAGAATCTCTTATGAAAAAGAGAACAAAACGATCATTGATCCGGCGAAGCGCAAGGGCCGTATCGACGTCCAAATAGTCAATCTCCCCTGGAAAAACGCTTTCGAGGTGATCCTGAAAGCTCACCGGTTGGGATATGTTGAACATGAACAGTTTTACGAAATCACAGGTGAAGCAGTTCAAAAAAGCCCGGAAGAGATGATCATCTCGCTGACCAGCCGCGAAGTGCTTATTGAGGCAGTCTTTTTCGAAGCTGATAAGAGCGCTTTGGCTGAATCGGGTATCGACTGGACCTTCTTGATGTCATCGAGCACTTTCTCAGGGTCCTTCGGCGTCGATGGCGCCACGGGCGTTTCGGATGAGATCGTGGAAGGCAGCTTCGGCTATAATAATAACACAGGCACTGGTGAAATGGACGTCACAGGGATGCTGCGCGCCTTCGAAAGCAAGAACCTGGGACGGATATTGGCGCAACCGCAGATTATCGTCATCTCGGGGAAAGAAGGCAAAATTCAGGTCGGCCAGGATTTTTCTATAAAGACCAGGGATTTTGCTGGTAATGTCATTGATAACTTCTTCTCGACCGGCACGATCCTGCAAGTGAAGCCAGTCGTATATCTGGAAGACAATGTTCCTTTCATCCACTTAACCATTCACGCGGAAAGATCTTCAGCAATGCCGGATGTGGTCTCTACAGTTATCAACAAATCGGTAGCTTCTACTGAGGCTTTGCTGGTGGATGGTGAAATTACGACTCTTGGAGGATTGTATACAAGGGAATTTTTAACCGTCAGGAAAGGCGTCCCCTACCTGAAGGATTTACCCTGGTGGGTGTTCGGCTTGAGGTACGTCTTCGGACAAAATCTGAAGGACGTGTCAGACAAAGAGCTGCTGGTTGTTTTAAAAGCCAGTATATTGCCTGATCTGCGCGCGCGTCAGGCAAAACGACGTGCCAAGACTATGGGGGATGAATTTCAGGAGAACCGTAAACTTTATCAGGACAAAGTCGATCAGAATTGGAATCAGGGGATTGAAGCCTCGGAAAAACTCGAGTAGCAGCTATTCAAATTAACAAAAAAAGCCGGAAGACATATCCGGCTTTTTTATTTATATCTTCTCAGTGACTGTCAGATTGACGGACGGTAAAGAT
>JAHJDJ010000334.1 GCA_018812585.1 bacterium | reverse complement strand
TAAATTATACGATTGAAAGATGCATTCCCCGCGGCGATAAGGAATGCTGGCATGTGCTTTCGCAGGCTGGGAATCGATCCGTTTGACCGCTGACCGGGAATTCATTCCCAGGAAATACTTGTCAGCCTTCGGATGATTTTTAGGCTAAGAATCTGCTGTCCGGCCGCCACCGGATGCTTAAGAATTTTGAATTTTAACTTTTCCATTTTTCATTTTGACTTGCTTCTAGGATTCATTCCCATCGGAGCAACCATGCAAAACTACACCGCCATCATCGGCGATATCAAAAATTCCAGAGAGATCGATAACTGGTCGGACGTTTTCAGCCAGTTGAAAGCGGTACTCTCCGAAATAAACCAACGCTTCGCCGATGATATTTTAATCCCCTTCGAGCCAACTATCGGGGATGAATTCCAGGGCGCGCTGAAATCTCCGGCAAAAGCTTACGACGTGTACCTGCTCGTCCATACCAATATGACTGTACACATCTACTTGGGCATCGGTGTAGGAGAGATTGAAAATCCCCAACAGGGGCATCGCGGCGGATTGCGTGGTACGGCTTTTTACCGGGCACGAGAAGCGCTGAATAAATGCAAGAATATGGAAGGTCGCATGCGCCTTTCCCTGAAGGAAAAGCTATACCCGTTACAGGAAGATCTTAACCTTTTCCAGCGATCCCTTGAAACCATTGAATCCGATTGGACTGACCGTCAAACTGAATTAGTCAACTTCATTCGACATAATCCGGATATAACGCACAAAATAGTGGCTGCCAATTTCAACATTGCCAGACCTACAGTGACCAAGCATCTGATCGCTGCGCATGCTGAAATGGTACTTGCGGGAGACAAATTCATGGCAGAAAAACTAAAAGCAATTAGTAGCTAATAAAAGCTACATTTAGTAATGTAGCCTAAAACGGCTACATGTTACAAGTGCAACCTTGAAAAAATGCCTTATGGCAATCTCCATCGACGCGATCCGCGAGGCTCAAGCTCTGATCGGGAAAATATGAGGTGAAATCACCAAATGACGCCAATATAAGATTATTTACAATTATAAATATCAATAATATGTTATTTACATTCTATAAAGTCAATAAATTTTAATTTACTACTTCTGTCGCTTTACTGTTCAGTTCGATGACCATCAGCTTTCAAAGGAGATCTGATGACGCTAATCGTTTACTCACTGGCTTACATCTTTACCATCATCATCGGCCATTATTTCGTCCGGTTGATGCTGTCGCCTTATCGTTCCGATGCCGACAGCGGTCTGGCGGGAGCGGGAACCCAGATTGGCATCCTCGAACGCATCATGGCCTTAACCTTCGTCCTGCTGGGCGAATATAATGCCATAGTGTTGATCTTTACGGCCAAATCCATCGCCCGCTTCGAAGAACTGAAAGACCGCCAATTCGCCGAATACTACCTGATCGGAACCTTAGCCAGCATTCTGTTCGCGCTGCTCACTGGGCTTTTGGCTGCGCATTTGTTGAAATGATTTTACATTTTTCAATTTTCAATTTGATATTTGCAATCGAGGATCCATGACCCTACCCATCATCACACTCATCATCGGTTTTCTGCTGGGCATCGGAGCGGCTTTTGTGCTGAAGATCATCAGCGCCAAAAACGCCCGCGACATCGCAGCCGAAATGTACCGTGAAACCGAAGATCAGCGCCGCCAGCAGGTTGAGCAGGTGATTGATTCAGTCAAAGACAGCTTCGGCAGCCTGTCACTGGAAGCTCTTTCCAAATCCACCGAAGAGCTTTTAAAGCTGAACAAAGAAGTCCTCCAAACCCAGACCGAATCGGGGAAAAAAGAGCTGGACTCCAAGAAACTACTGATCGATCAACAGTTGAAGACCATGTCCACCGAACTGGAACGGGTCGGCGTGTTGATGAAAGATCTGGAAAAGGACCGCGTCGAAAAGTTCGGCCAATTGGATCGGCAGTTGCGCGTCGCCGGAGAACAGACCCAGGCTCTGATGCAGACCACGCATCAATTACGTGAAGCGTTAGCCAGCACGAAAGCTCGCGGCCAGTGGGGTGAACGTATGGCTGAAGACGTTCTGCGTATGGCCGGTTTCATCGAGGGCGTGAATTACCAGAAGCAGTCACAGATGGAGACCTCACGCCAGCGCCCCGATTTTACCTTCTACCTGCCCCGCAATCTGGTTGTCAACATGGACGTCAAGTTCCCGCTGGATAACTATATGAAATTCCTCGAAGCGGAATCGCAGAACGATCAGATGCGTGCTGAAGACAGCCGCAAACAATTCTTCAAAGATATTCGCGGCCACATTAAAACAGTCGCCGGTCGGGATTACATCGATCCAGCTCAGCACACCGTCGATTACGTCCTGCTCTTTATCCCCAACGAACAGATCTACGGCTTCATCCATCAACAGGATCAGAGTATCTTAGATGATGGATTGAAACAGCACGTGGTCTTCTGTTCGCCTATTACACTGTACGCCGTCTTGTCAGTGATCCGTCAGGCAGTGGAAAACTTCAACCTCGAACAGACTTCTCATGAGATTTTGGGTCTACTGGGTGTTTTCGCCAAGCAATGGTCGGAGTTCGTCAACAAGATGGAGAAGATGGGGCAGAGGATCGACGATGCCCAGAAAGAGTATAATGCCCTGACGACGACCAGAAGAAATCAATTAGAACGTCCTTTAAAGCAGATTGAAGTATTACGCAAGCAGAAAGGTATTTCTGCCGACTCTTCGGAAGATTTACCTCTCTTACCTGAGTAAACAGTTCGTCATCATTTCAGGGAGTTACCCATGCAGCAGCGTCACGTATTTCGCAACGGACTTTATGTCCTTCTGCTGATCATTTTTACCTTCTATTTTCTGGGGCGGGGGACCAAGGAAGGCGTAGACATCGCCATCTTAGGAGCATTTCCCGAAGAGACCGCCTGGATTAAAAGCCAGACCGAGAACCTGCACTCTGTAGAGAAGATGGGGATTAAATTTCTCCTGGGCAAACTGGAAGGTAAACACATCGCCATCGTTGAGAC
The DNA here is from genome assembly GCA_018812585.1 of bacterium. GTDB lineage: Bacteria > Electryoneota > B3-LCP > B3-LCP > B3-LCP > JAHJDJ01. Next base: position 2,576 of record JAHJDJ010000334.1, on the reverse strand, counting down.
CAGCATCGGTAAAGTCAACGCCGCCATGACCACGACGTTACTGTTGGAACATTTTCTGCCTCAGTATGTCATCTTCACCGGTGTTGCTGGAGGCCTGAATCCTGATCTTCTGCCGGGAGATATCGTCATCGGTGAGCGCACCGTGCAGCACGATCTGGGAGATTTCACCCCGCAAGGCATTATCCCCAAAGGCATGCGCAACCCCTTGACCAGCATCCGTAATCCGGTCTATTTCGCAGCGGATTCACTATTGTTGACTGCCGCTCAAGCGGCTGCAGCCAAGGTCGATTTTGAACCGATTGAAACCAGCGCTGGCAAACGTTACCCCGCTATAATTTATGGCACGATCACGACTGGAGATGCCTTCATCGCCTTCATAGACAAGAAACAGGAACTGCGAGATCTGCATCACGCGGAAGCCGTGGAAATGGAAGGCGCGGCAGTCGCTCAGATCTGTTACCAGCACGGGTATCCCCTCCTGGTCATCCGCTGCCTCTCCGATAATTCTGACGAAAACGCCGAAGTCGATTTCGAGAAATTCTACGAAGTCGCCGCCCGCAACGCCAACCGCCTGGTGCTGGAGATCGTTAAGGGGTTGTAGGGTGGATGCTGGTTTGTAGGTCGGATTCTCCCTCCGAAGGAGCGCCGCAGGCGGAATCCGACGGTTTTTTTTAATGAGATTGATATGCCGCATTACCGCGTTTTTCAATTTTCAATTTGATATAAATTTCCCGTCTACTACCTCAAATTCACCCGATTCCGCTTGAAATTGAACCGCCTTTTGCGTATAATTGGCTAAAACAAACTATTCTGGAGGTAGATATGCCTAATTATCAAGAAACCCAGTTCGTCAGTGACTACGGATTAGAGAACCACGGATTGAAAAATCTCGGACACATTCACTGGAATCACAACACACCCGCCCTCTATGAAGCCGTCGTGCGCCGCGGTGAAGGGCATCTGGCACACCTGGGTCCGATTATCGTGCGCACCGGCGCTCATACCGGGCGCGCCGCCAAGGACAAATTCATCGTCGCAGAACCCTCATCCGAAAACCTCGTCTGGTGGGGCAATATCAACAAACGGTATCCGGAAGAAAAATGGAAGACGATGTTCCGCCGTGTGCAGGCATTCCTGCAGGGCAAGGAAGTTTTCGTGCAGGACTGTTTCGCCGGAGCTGATCCGAAATATCAGATGCCCGTGCGCATTATCACCGAAAACGCCTGGCACAACCTTTTTGCCCGTAACATGTTCATCCAGGCTTCACCGGAACAGTATAAGTCTCACGTGCCCGAGTTCACCGTTCTGCAGGTGCCGAATTTCCGCGCGGAACCGGAACTGGATGGTACCAATTCAGGGACCTTCATCCTCCTGAATCTCGGCCAGAAAATTGTCCTGATCGGCGGCACGGCCTATGCCGGTGAAATAAAGAAATCGATCTTCACCGTGATGAACTACCTCCTGCCCCAGAGAGAAGTACTCTCCATGCACTGTTCCGCTAATGTCGGACCGGTGGGTGATGTGGCGCTCTTCTTCGGATTATCCGGCACAGGCAAAACGACCCTATCTGCTGATGTCAACCGCAGCTTAATCGGTGACGATGAACATGGCTGGTCCAATGATGGCATCTTCAATTTTGAAGGCGGCTGCTACGCCAAGGTCATCAAGCTTTCCCAGGAGCATGAACCCGATATCTACGAAACCACCCGCAAATTCGGCACTATTCTGGAAAATGTCGGTTTCGACCCGCTGACCCGCCGACTTGACCTGGACGACGATAGCTTGACCGAAAACACCCGGGCGGCTTATCCGATACCGCACATTAAGAATGCTCTGCGTGAGAAAAAAGGCGGTCATCCGAAAAACATCTTGATGTTGACCTCCGATGCTTTCGGCGTTCTGCCTCCCATCTCCAAGCTGACTCCTGAACAGGCGATGTACCACTTTATCTCCGGGTATACCTCCAAGCTGGCCGGAACGGAGATAGGCATCACTGAACCGACCACCACCTTCAGCGCCTGTTTCGGTGAACCCTTCATGGTGCTGCACCCTATGGAGTACGCCAAGTTACTGCGGGATAAGATCAAAGAACATAATGTCGATTGCTGGCTGGTCAATACCGGCTGGACGGGTGGACCTTACGGCGTCGGCAAACGTATGCACTTACCGCATACCCGCGCCTTAGTCTATGCCGCATTGGACGGCAGCCTGCGAGACGTTGAATTTACACCCGATCCCAATTTCAAGGTCTTGGTGCCCAAGTCAGCGCCCAACATCCCCATCGAAATCCTGAATCCGCGCAATACCTGGCAGGATAAGGAAGCTTACGACCGCAAAGCAAAAGAATTAGCGGTGAAATTCCACAATAACTTCAAAAGCTACGCAGACAAAGCCAGCCCGGAGGTTATCGCCGCCGGTCCGGATGCTTAGTTCGTGAATATATCTACCGAAAGGGGCTGTCCAATGATGGAACGGCCTCTTTTGTATTTGGAGTAAGCCTGCCAATAGTAACAAGGGGTTGTAACCCTTTGCCCGGTGCCTTACCGCTCTGTGGCTTAGCCATCCCTTTTTGGGGC
>JAHJDJ010000333.1 GCA_018812585.1 bacterium | reverse complement strand
GGTCGCCCTCGACACCGACGAGAGCATTACTTTAATGGTTTTAATTTACAAAACCTACTTTAGATTGTCAAGTCTTTTTTCTTCTTGAATTCTGAGAACGGGTTAAAAGTTCCCATCAACAAAAAACGCCCCGATCTCTCGAGGCGTTTCTTACTGAATCCTGAACCCTGAATCCCGACTACTTTAAAAGCATCATCTTTCCGCTCTGGGTTTGTCCGTGGCTGTTGAGACGATACAGATACATGCCTGAAGCCAGACCGGACGCATCGAAAGATACGTCGTGATGACCGGCGTCCCGGTAACCATCCACCAGCGTGGCGATCAAGCGGCCGCTCAGGTCATAAACCGTCAATGCGACGTAGTCATGAGTCGTCAGACTATAGCTGATCGTCGTCGTCGGATTGAAGGGATTGGGATAGTTGCCTCGAAGTGCAAAGTCATGCACTACCGCGTGTACCGTCGGTTCCGGTTCGCCGAATATTTCGGGGACATTCTCAGGAACAGTCGGGACAAATTCCGCCAAACCTGTTCCAGATTTTACGAACGGGAAGCCGTCTTCGGCCCACACTGTATTCGGTTCGTTGCCGCAGCGGGCGAAGAATTCGTAGTTACCACCAGCCCAGGCTCCCGACACCGGGAAGAACATGCCCGGACGATTGATCGCCCAGCCGGCCTGGTAGTTGGTGAAGGAGCGCAGCACCAGGGTCGTCGGAGCGCCGCCTTCGTATTCGGAAGCCAGCCAGGCATCGAAATCCTGCGCCTGACCACTGGCATTCAGCAGATACACGTCAAAAGTCAGGTTGCCGCCGCCTGCTGGAACCGGTGAGCCGGAGACGTAAGTCAAGCTTACGTTGAAGCTCGGGAAGGTCTGAGCGGATGAACTTTCGGTACTGGTGTAGATGTAATCTCCGGTTGTAAAGCCGTTGCTGTTGGCGGCATTACCCGCAAAATAGAAGGTGACGTCACCACTTGCGGGAGCGGTCCAGTCAAACGACCACGATGCCGAGCTGGCGCTGCCAACATACGTTCCAGTTGAGGTGTGCTTCAGGAAATCTGCTGAAGAACCGGTATTATCAGATAGCTGGGTATTGACTGGATCGGTGACGACAAAGGCGCCTGCCTGATTGTTACCTGCATCGAGGGATGTCACTTCGAATCCCCAACGCGCGGCTACAGGATCAGCCAGGTTGACGGATATAGTGTAAGTATTCCCCGGTGTGTAATTCGCAGGTAAACCCGTTAACGACAACGTTCCTGAACCGGAATTCACTGGAAAGGTACTATGGCACAGAGTGCAGTTGTTGTTATCTGGTGGATTGCCAGCGAGGTTATCCAGGGGGCCGCCCGAATGCGCGAATGCGCTGGTGACGCCAAACAGCATCAGTGTCAGAGCGATAAAAAGGGTAGATATGCGTTTCATAACTCCTCCGAATTTGTTCTGATTATCACATATTGTTATGAGTTTCTTTCTATTCAAGGTACATAATAATACGCTCGAACCGAAAACAGAGTTGGAGGGAGACGGAATTAAACTATTTTAAAGCCTGTTTCTATATGGATTCGGCTAAATCAAGATCCAAAAGCATATAAATTATTGCAGTTCTATAGCAACTTTGTGATTTGAAGCGAAGGATTGCAGCGCAGCTTTGAATTCTTCTGAGGTAGGGGAGATGAGGAAGATCTCGAAGATCTTTTCGTTGTGCTGGATCAACTCTATTTTTTCGTCTCTCAGTTGAATCGATTTCAGTTTCCTCCAGGGGAACGTCAGGACACGGAACAGGTTGCGGCGGGCTTTCAATTCTTTATCGTTGACCACCAGATGCTTATTGATCTGGAAACGACTACCCATGATACCCCTTAGAATCAGCAGTAATCCGGCGACCATCAGCGCATAGACGATGGGGCGGGGTTGTTGCAGCCCTTTTTCAAAACCATCGAACAGCAGCATGATGCCGTTTAAGCCCAACAGCCAGTTGACTACTTTCTCGCGTGTTTTGATCGACTTGAATTTCTCATAGAAGCGAGCCATCAGACCGTTGGCAATGGCGGCGAGGAGCAGCAGGATTACGAAGGCTGAATTGAACGCTCCGGGAGTATCGGTGGGGATGATCAGCCGGTCCCAGGCGCTTAACAGCAGGGGTAAGGCTACTAGTGCGAAGCTGACCTTCTGCAGTCGCAGCAGGCCTGGTGATTCGATGTTGGAGATGGGAATGGAGATGGGATTCATGTGTATTTCAGTTCAGGCAATTATGCCAAATTTGTCCGCCAATCGAGTGTGTCCGCCAGATTTGTCATCTCGCGGTGCGTGAGATTTTTTGTGAGATGACAGATTTGGCATGGATTTGTAGAAAGATGGAAAAAAGGAAGAATGGAAATATTGTTGTGTATTAGCATTATATCTCTGCAATTGGATTAATAAAGTGCGATTATTGAGGCAATTATTTATAATATACAACAATGCGTTGGGAAAGTCAAGGGGAATATTTAAAAGAAGAATCCAGGAGATAG
>JAHJDJ010000332.1 GCA_018812585.1 bacterium | reverse complement strand
ATCGGTAAGATCGAAGATCTGTTCGCATCGCGTGGTTTAAGTCAGTCAATTCACACAAAGTCGAATGCTCAGGGTCTGGAAGAAACGCTTAAAGCGGTTCAAGGCACAACAACAGGTCTGATTTTCACGAATCTCGTGGATTTCGACATGCTCTGGGGACATCGTAATGATGTAGCCGGCTACTATGCAGGACTGCAGGAAGTCGATCTGTTTCTGCCGCGGCTAAGAGTTGCTTTGCGCTCTGACGATATTCTGGCGTTTACCGCAGACCACGGTTGTGATCCCACAACCCCCTCAACCGATCATTCCCGTGAATATGTGCCAGTTATAGTGACCGGCAAAAGGGTCAAACCAGACGTTGATCTGGGCACACGTGAGACCTTCGCTGACCTGAGTGCAACCATTGCGCAATTCTTCGGAATCAAAGGGACCGGCGAAGGAACGAGCTTTCTACAGCAGATATTGGATTAGAATCATGCATCAGCATCTACTAAGGTTGCTTAATTTAGTCTTTTTTATCTGCATTCCAGCTTTACTCTGGAGCAGTAGTCTGTCTCTGGAAGTAGAACAAGCTCTGGAAGAGGCAGGTGAAAACCGCGTTGAACTTGAAAAAGCGCTGGCTCATTTCGATCAGTCAGAAGATTCATTGAAACTGGAAGCAGCCTGTTTCCTGATCGGTAACATGGAAGGTCACAGCTATGTGACTTTCGCATTGCGCGATAGTAATGATGTAGAGATCGATCTGAACGTGCTCGATTTTGAGGATTTCAAAGCGCTGATCAATCATTGTGATACTTTGGAACAAGAGCACGGAGAGATCGATTTCGAGAAGAAAGAAACCATTCCAGACCTGGAAACAATTACCGCAGATTTCTTGATCGAGCATATCGATTATGCCTTCAAAGCCTGGGAAGAGAAGCCCTGGGCCAAGGATCTGACTTTCGATCAGTTCTGTAATTACGTCCTGCCTTATCGCGGCAGCAGTGAACCGCTGGAACCCTGGCGAAAGTATTTCTGGGAGAAATATAAGGACATTTCAAAACAGGTCGATGATCCCACAGATCCCGTGCAAATTGCTGCGGCAATCAATAACGATATCATGTCCTGGTTTCGATTCGATTCGCGCTACTATCTGCATCCCACGGATCAGGGTTTTCAGGAGATGCTGGACGGTAATCTGGGGCGCTGTGAGGATATGACCAATCTGACCATCTTCGCTATGCGGGCTAACGGCTTGGCAGTGGTCAGCGATTATACGCCTTATTGGGCGAATATCGGCAATAATCACGCCTGGAATGCGATTGTAAAGCCGGACGGCGAAGTCATTCCTTTCATGGGCGCTGAAGCGAATCCTGGTAAGTACCGCCTATCCTATAAAATGGGCAAAACCTACCGGAAGATGTACGCTAAACAGCCGCGTAATCTGACCTTCCAGGAACGCAAGCAGGAAGATCTGCCGCGCTGGCTGGCGGGTAAGAGCTATACCGACGTGACGGCAGATTATACAGAGATCAGCGACGTCGTGATCGCTTTTTCAAAGGAGATCCCCGACACTGTGGATCTGGCTTACTTGTGTGTGTTCAACACGGGCGAATGGAAACCGATCGAATGGGGCTGGGTCAAGAGCAACAAATCGTTGTTTACTGATATGGGCGTGGACGTCGCCTATCTGCCGGGGCTTTATCTGAATAAAGAGATCGTGCCTTACAGTCCGCCGTTTATCCTGACAGAAGATAAGCAAGTAAAAATGCTGCTGCCGGAAGCCGATAAGACGCAGACCATCGTTTTGACATCAACCACGAAGCGCATTCAGGATCTATCAACGGAAGGTATGCAGGTCACGCATTTGAAAGAGGGAACAGAGTACACGCTTTCCTACTGGCAGGACGGTTGGATGGAGATCGGCAAGCAGACCGCCGGAGATGAACCGCTGACATTCGAAAACGTACCGGCAGGGGGTCTCTACTGGTTAATCCCCGATGACGGGGGCGAAGAAGAACGCATCTTCACAATTGAAGATGGGGTGCAGGTTTGGTGGTAGGGAATAGATTGAATTACTTTACCTTGGAGATACCATGCTCTTAGGCCGCGTAATAGGCACTGTCTGGGCGACGAAGAAGGACGAGAAACTGGAAGGGATGAAATTCCTGATCGTCCGGGCGGTGGATACGGATTACAAACCCCTGGCTAACTTCGTGGTGGCGGTGGACAGCGTCGGCGCGGGAGCGGGGGAGATCGTGCTGATCGCGCAGGGATCATCCGGCAGATTGACCTGGTTGACCAAGGATAAGCCGGTCGACGCCGTGATCATGGCTATCGTCGATAAGCTGGATATCGAAGTGCCCCTGGATGAATGGGAAGAGGCGCTGCAGTGAATCTGGCGAAGGTCATCGGCACCATCTGGGCGACAGTCAAGGACGATCACCTGGTGCAGTCCAAGATGCAGCTCATCCAGCCGTTGGATGAAACCGGCAAGAAGGTCGGCTCACCCATCGCCGCCGTGGACAGTGTCGGCGCAGGACAGGGTGAGATCGTTCTTTTCGTCACCTCGCGTGAAGCCGCTCTGCATTACCCTGAACCGCTGCTGACTCCAGTCGATGCGGCTATTGTGGGAATCGTCGATAGAGTTCAATTCAATCCGCAAACTTAAATTTCAATGCACTACTGAAACAATCACAGAAACGTACAACCTGGCAACCCCAGTATTCCGGTTGCCCTTTTCTTTAGAACTATGAAAATACTGATAGCGACACACAACCAAGATAAGCTTCGAGAAATCAGAGTGAAAGTGGCTTCCCTGGACGTGACCATACTTTCGCAGGACGATTTTACCGATTTCCCGCACGTTGAAGAAGATGGTGAAACTCTGGAAGCAAACGCCATCAAGAAGGGATTAGCGCTGGCAAAGCTGGCGGATCTGCCGGCTTTGGCCGATGATACCGGATTAGAAGTCGAT
>JAHJDJ010000331.1 GCA_018812585.1 bacterium | reverse complement strand
TGATGAGGAGGGTTATGCGAATGCGATGCATTCAGGCTTTACGGTCAGAGACACATGCAAACCCGTACTCACAAAACTGGCATTGATTCCCCTCGATATCGAAGCAGAGATTAACGGGGCTTTTGATCCAGTGATTTACCGGCTGAATGTTGATGAATCAAGCAGCGGCAAACCCTACGTGATACCGGAAATTCCGACACTCTACGGCAATGTGGGTCTGGCGGTTTCAGGTTATGACCGGGCTAACGAGGCAGAAAACAAGCTGGCTTTTTACGGCATGGCGCTGAGTATCGATGATAACCTCAGATTTTCAGCGTATTACGACGAAATCGGTTTTTATGAGACCAAGCAGATTGAGTTGGAGCGGAATTTTCGTTTAAAACGGGAGGGTGAGGGTGTTTTTCATCATTTATGGCGCGATGAGCATGTCACGGCGGATTTTTACCGTGTGGCAGATGGAGAGATCCGGTCGACGGAGGAGGAACCCGGGCGTCATCATTTTACCATTATTATCAATGATTTTCACGGGAATACTGCCACTATCATGGGGCAGTTCGACATAGCTGAAGGTTCGGCTTATCCAGCAATATCACCCTACTCGGCGGCGGATGGATTTTTCGGGGCAACCTATCTGACTCATCAAACAGGCGAAGCTGTAAAGCAGTCCTACTTACCACTGCAGGGAGCTTTCTTTGACGACTATGTGACGTTGGAATTAGCGCACGACAGCAGTTGGAATAGTGTCACAGGTTACTTAAGCAGCCCGTTTGAATCGACGATTCCCATGATGCGGAATGGGGATCGCTGGCTGGGCAAGTTTCCTCTGATTCCGGTCAATCCAGCGGACTGGACGATCGACATTGTGATCGAGGACAGTCTGGGTTTGATCAACGCGGGCAGTAAGTCGTGGCACATTCAACCAATCCCCAGATCCGGCGGTTCAGCAAAATCATCCGATGGACAGTTTCAAGCTCGGTTTGGACCGGATGATTTATATGAACCGATTTACTGCCGCGTCGATATTGAAAATCGTGCAGGAGATGAGTCGTTTGTCAGTCCCATTTATCATCTTGAACCTCACGATGTACCGATCAAGGGCAATGCAAGATTGAGCTATACGATTCCTCGAGAGGAGACTCACCCGGAACAATTAGGGCTGTATTACCTTTCCAAGAAGGGTGAATGGCAGTTCATTGATAACGATCTGAAGAAGCTGCCGGGGAAGTTATACGGTGAAACACCTGCGTTGGAAAGCTATGTGGTGATGCGCGATGCTGAGGCGCCCACGCTGCGCTGGTTAGCGCCGCATCTGACCACAAATGACAGCCAGCCGACCATCAGGATCAAAGCTGAAGATGAGTTATCCGGGGTTGACGACCGCAGCGTCAGATTGTTGATTGACGGGCAATGGACGCTGCTGGAGTATGACTTTGAGACGGGCATTCTTTTGGGATCGCCGCGCTTTAAGCTGGCGCCTGGAGATCATGGGATAAAATTAGAGGTCGCTGATTACAACGGCAATCGGGCGATTATGACGAAAACACTGACGGTTACGATGCCGTGATTCCGATCAAGGACGAAAATCCGGGGCGCACGTTTCCGCTGGTCACCCTATCAATCATCGTGGCCAATATCAGCGTTTTTCTCTATCAGTTGACGCTGCCTCACGGGCTGCAGAACGATTTCGTCATGACCTTTGGTCTGGTTCCTGCCGCCTTAACTGGAGGTGCGGATCTGGCAGGGTCTTCTTTCCCGCCGATTTTAACCCTGTTTACATCACAATTTCTGCATGGCGGTATCTTCCACCTGCTGGGGAATATGCTCTATCTCTGGATATTCGGTAATAATATTGAGGATGTATTAGGGCGATTCAGGTTTCTGCTGTTTTATCTGTTATGCGGTGTTTTAGCCGCTATAGCCCATCTGATCCTCAATACTGAATCAATAATACCGATGGTGGGGGCTTCCGGTGCTATTGCTGGCGTGTTGGGGGCTTACCTGATGACATTCCCGGGTGCGCGGGTCGTTGTGCTGGTATTCCTTTTCATCTTCATCACAACCATTCGAGTACAGACCTTCTGGGTGCTGGGACTATGGTTTTTGATGCAGTTGCTGTATGCAGGAAGTTCTGCAACGGGTGCGGTCACTAATGTGGCTTATATGGCTCACGTGGGGGGATTCCTGGCTGGCATCTGGCTGATGCGAAAGTTTCGACCACGCGTCAAATGGAAAGTCATTAAGTAGATGCATTGTCAAAGCTGCATAAAACCCGTTGATTTTTCGACGGGTTTTGTTTATATTGCGGGATCTTGCTGGGGTATTCCGTGGGTGTAAAACCCACGGCTATTAATATGGATGTAGGTAATGATTGCCCAGCCCTAAAGGACGTGGTCTACAGATGGTACAACCCCTCTGAAGAGGGCTGAAGTGGTAGACTGTGCTGCGCTTAGTCACCCCTACATTTGAGTGTTGTGGAGTGGTTCGTGACGTCCAGAAATAGCAGAATAGAAGCGTCAGATCACATCCGTCAGTTGCCGGATCTTCCCTCTTAGTAAGGGGGGAAAATCGTCTTGACCACGGATTTTGGGGGGGTGATCACGTCAAACAATCTAAGCTTCTCAGCGAATATGTAATAAACTAATCCAAGGCACATATGCTACGAAACATCCTTTTCTGGATCCTGGCGGTGATTATCACGCTGGGAGCTGCGGTTTATCAAAAGAAGACCGGTCCTACCTACCCGGTAAGCGGTTCAGTTGAAATCGACAGGCAGGCGTATCCATACGAGCTGATACGCAGTCACGGCGGCGAGACAGACGCTCAGATCAGCATAACTGTCTCTGATACTGACGTATCGGGCCTACTGATCTACAAGCGTTTTAATGTCGAGGAAAACTGGACGACATTAACTATGATGCGTGAGGGTGATAATCTGCAAGCCAATCTGCCACACCAGCCACCGGCGGGTAAACTGCAATACGTGATTCGCCTGCGCAAGGGGGCTGAAGAATTTACCGTTCCTGCAGATCAGGTTCCTGTGATTCGCTTTAAAGGAGCGGTACCGATCACGATATTGCTGCCGCATATTCTCTTTATTTTCACGGCCATGCTGGTTTCCACGCGAGCCGGCCTGGAAGCGTTAGCGAAGAATGGCAAACCGCGTAATTATGCTCTTTGGGCTGCGGGATTGCTGTTTCTGGGCGGCATGGTTTTCGGTCCGATCGTGCAGAAGTATGCCTTTGGAGCATACTGGACAGGGATCCCCTGGGGTTGGGATTTGACCGACAACAAGACATTGATCGCGATGATAGGATGGATCATCGCCGTAATTGCCGGGCGGAAAGACAAGTCTGCGCGCGGCTGGGTGATCTCCGCATCGGTTCTGTTGCTGCTGATCTTCTCCATCCCACACAGCATGATGGGTTCAGAGTTGGATTACGGCACCGGTGAGGTGGGCAGTTCCAGCATCCAACAGTAAGGGGTTTAAGAGCCGAGCGCGGTAAACCGCGACGCTCAATTGTCAAGTGAAATATGGTGCGAACCGATAGGGATCATTCACAAAAGTGGTTGAAATTCGATCAAAAACTGCTTATATTTATGATTTTAATTGGGTAAAATGCGGAGTTCAGGTGGAGACAAACAGCTTAACCCGTTTGTTGTTTTCCATCTGCGATAAAATGACCGAAAAAGATGATGCTTCTGAGAT
>JAHJDJ010000330.1 GCA_018812585.1 bacterium | reverse complement strand
TTTTCGTATTGCGCCAGAACCATCTCCATGGTACGGGCCCGTTCCTGGACGTCTCGTTTCAGGCGGCGCATGAGACGAATGTCATCTGCAGTATCGACATAGATCTTGATATCCATCAGATCGCGCAGATCCTTGTGGTTCAGAATCAGGATACCTTCCAGCACGATAACCGAATGCGGCCCCAGGGTGAGGTATTCATCTGTTCTTGCGTGAGTTTTATAATCGTAAACCTGCTGTTGAATGACGCCTCCACCCAGCAGAGTTTTCAGATGACTGACCAGCAGGTCCCATTCTATGGCGTCGGGATGGTCGAAATTGTGTAAATGCAGATTCTCCTGCTGGTGGGTTGAAAGGTCGTAGTAGTAGCTGTCCTGCTTCAGGATGCAGACGTCTTCCGACCCGATACCATCCAGGATATTTCGGGCAGCCGTTGTCTTTCCGGAACCGGTGCCACCAGCTATCCCGATTAAAATGCGTTCTTTAGAGGGTGTCATATTGGGATCAATTCTGATTCTTCTCCAGCTCACGAATCGCCCGCTCGAAAACATCCTTGCCATAAGGCAGGTTCAGCGTGTCTTGAATCGAATAGGCTTCCTGGAGATATTGCAGGGCCAGTTCATTCTGACCCACGACTTTATAGAGCAAACCGATATTGCCTAATGCTGCAACTTCTCCCTGGCGATAGCCGATACGGCGATCAATTTCCAGAGCTTCATGATAGGCGGTCAACGCTTCATCTAAGGCGCCGCGATCAGCGAAGATGAGCCCAATGTTCCCTAAAGCTGCTGCCTCTCCACGCGGGAAATGGATCTCCTTATGGATTTCCAAAGCCTGTAACAGCGCTTGCAGCGCACTGTCGAAATCGCCCTGGACGCGATAAATCAAACCGATGCTGACCAGGTCTTCAGCTTCGCCGCGGCGGTAACCGATATCGCGGTCAATTCCGGAGGCGGATTGATAAGCCTGAAGGGCTTTATCCAGATTCCCACGGGCTCTGAAGATCAAGCCAATATTGACCAGATCAGCCGCTTCACCCCGGCGATACCCGACTTCACGGTGGAGTTCGAGCGCTTTCTGGTAAAATTTCAGAGCGGTATCCAGATTTCCTCGAGAGTGATGAATCAGCCCAACATTGGATAACTGGTTCGCTTCGCCGAGACGGAATGCCATTTGCCGATGAATATCCAGGGATTCTTCGTGAAAATTCTTGGCTTTTTCAAGATCTCCTCGATCCCGATGATTATGGCCGATGTTGGCTAACTCTTCAGCTTCACCGTGGAGGCTGCCGATTTTACGAAAGAGGTCTAATGCTTCGAGATGACTCGGAAGCGCCTGATCCATTTCGCCCAGTGACCGATAAATGGTTCCCAGATGCGATAGGCTTAAGGCAACCCCGACCTTATAGTCAACCTCCTTACTGAGTTCCAGAGCGGCTATGCAATTCTGGTAGGCTTCCTCCAATCTCCCCCATTCCCGCATGATCAATCCTTTAGCAATCAGATCGAAGGCTTCTCCTGATTTTTCATCCTCCTGTTTAAAAATCTTCTGTGCTTTATCCAATAACCTGTCGGCCTCGTCCAGTTCACCTCGAATCAGCAATATCATGCTCTGGTTGCTGAGGCAGCTTGCCATAGCGATATTATCGCCTTGGGAGGCGGCAACAACGAATGCTTTTTGCAGGGCGTTTAAAGAATCGGTCAGTCTTCCTAAATTATAGAAGCACTCGGATATCAGCATATTTGCGGAAATCGTGTCACTGGGTTCTTTAAGCACCTTCAACAGTTCTTCAATCTTGCGAATTGCCTTGATATGCTTCGCTTGAGAGATAAACTCCAGAGCGGCCTTAAGCCCCTTCGATTTCGTCTCATCCTGAGCGCAGGTATCTAAAAGGCTTCCAGAATTGGCTGTTAAAATGGGCAGATGATTTTTGGCATGCTGCCAGGCTTGTTGAAGATCGCTATGATCTCCGTGATCAGATTTGGTTTTCTTCATTTTGCATCAAAAAGAATACTGATAGAGTCTCGCTATATGTCTTCATCACCAAAGGGTCTGGGCAACAATGCCTTCAGTGAGGTTAATTCAACAACTGAATTATCGCCTGCCAGGATAATTTCTATATCACGAGCGTAGTCCCAGAGTAATTGGCGGCAGGCGCCGCAGGGTGATCCCGGCGGATCGATACTAGTGGCAACCGCCAGTTGTGTGAAATCGTCGGCTCCTTCTGAAAGTGCTTTAAATAGAGCGACACGTTCTGCGCAGACGGTTAGACCGTACGATGATGATTCGATATTACATCCGGTGAAGATTTGCCCATCAGCGGTCAGCAAAGCGGCGCCAACTTTGAAATTAGAATATTTTGCGCGGGCATTCATCCTCGCTTTTTGCGCTGCTTCAATTAATCTCTTTTGCAGATCGGTCATGCTATTTTCTGGATAAGGCTTTTTTTTCAGGTTTCGTCAGACAAAGTCCCTCTGCGGCTCGGGTGACTTGTGCCTCAGATAAGCCAGCAAAGAGAGCCACCCAGACTGAAGCAGGTGGAATTTTATCATGCTGCAGAAACATCACACTTTTGCGAAGACGCTTGGCATCAAAGGGGATTTCTGGCCACAATGCGTACCAGATGCCACTCTTATGGAGCAGCCCTACCGCTCGACCGGAATGGGGACCAGTCAGCATCAGCCGGAGCTCTTCGGTGCAACGCTCGGGAACAATCCCGGAGACAAACGGCGCCAAAGAGCGTACCGCCTCCCAGGTTCGAGGGTCAAACCTCAGCGCAAATCTGGCCGCGAAACGGATCGCGCGAAGGATACGCAGCCAATCCTCATCAAGCCGCTCGTAGGGATCGCCGATGACGCGCAGAGTGCGTCTTTCCAGATCTTTTCTGCCTCCGATCAGATCCACGAATTCACGCTTTATTGGATCGAAATACAGGGCGTTAATGGTAAAGTCCCGGCGCAGAGTATCGGCTTCAATACCTGAGAAATCGACCCAGGCGGGGCGTCGGTGATCAAAATATTCGCCATCCTGGCGAAAGGCAGCGATTTCAAATTCGCCGGCAGTTGTGGTGACAATCGAAACTCCGAACCTCTTCCCAGCCCCCTTCGCATCGGGGAAAATGGCTTTGATATCCTCTGGTTTGGCGTCCGTGGCGACGTCGTAATCCTTGGGGGTCAGCTTCAAAAGAAGATCACGGACACAGCCTCCGACAAAGAATGCCTCGAAGCCTTTGTTTTGGATTTGTAAAACGACGTCGGCCGCCTGCTGATATACAGCGTCGTCTCGAGGATTAATTGTCGTATCTGTCAGAAGCATTTTTAAAATATATAAAATTCAAATGCAAATATCAAGTGGTTTATTAAGTTGCGAAGTTCGATCCATGAGGTTATTATTAGCTCAAAATACTATATCCAATAACCCGTATGATTATTTATTAAACATGAGGTTTAATAAATTTTACAAAAAAACGCTTGACTCACACAGAAATATTATTTATATTTGTGGCACGATTTACTAAACAAGATATTTAATAAACTGTACTTCCGGTGACAACTGAGATCGGTGAAAAACTTAAGAGTTTGCGTGTTTCTTCGGATTTGACGCAGCAGGATCTGGCAGAACGAGCAGGGTTGACCAAAGGTTTCATCTCTCAAGTTGAGCGTAATCTTACGTCTATTTCGCTGGATAGTCTGGAAGATATTCTGATCGCACTGAATACCTCTCTGACTGAATTTTTCAGCGAGGCGGTTTATGAGCAGGTAATCTATTCAGAAGAGGACCGGGTCGAACTGGAGCATGAGGGGTTAGAGCGGTTCCTATTGTTAGTTCCCGGGGCTACAAACCGGCAAATGGAGCCCGCGTTGGTTACTCTTTCTCCGGGAGATGCAACTCAGGAGCTTGGTCCCTATGAAGGAGAGGAATTTGGATATATTTTAAGTGGCAGGTTGTCCATTCAACTGGGCGAGAAGAGTTATAAGTGCAAAAAGGGCAATAGTTTCTATTTTACCACTGATCAACCTCATCGTATAAAGAATATCGGAAATACTGAGGCGAAATTTTTGTGGGTTACCTGCCCACCCTATTTTTAAAATTATCAGCAGCAGTTCCCTTTAAATCACTCCGAAGACAAGGAGGACCGAGGATTGAATTCGTTAGGACGGCAGATCCTGGTAGAATTCTACCATTGCGACGCCGAAAAATTGAACGACGAGCGCCACATTGCCAAAGCCATGCACGACGCCGCTGAACTTTCCGGCGCCACTATCGTCGAAGAGGTTTTTCACATGTTCAGCCCGCACGGCGTGAGTGGTGTGGTTGTTATCGCGGAATCTCATCTGGCCATTCACACTTGGCCGGAATACGGCTATGCTGCCGTTGATCTTTTCACCTGTGGTGATGAGATCGAGCCTGAGAAAGGTCTCGACCACTTGAAGCAGGAATTAGGATCGCAGAACGTTTCAGTTATGGAGTTGAAACGTGGGGTACTGGAAGTACAAAACCGGCCCCTGCTTCATAAACCAGATGCCACACCAGCAACAGTCGAAGAGGCGGCATGACATTAGAACCTGCAAAGCATTATTTTCTGGTGAGCGGGACAGGAAAAGCTTCCACACCACTGAACGCGTTTGACGCTGCGCTGTTGAACGCGGGCATCGGTAATGTTAACCTGTTGAAAATGTCGAGTATCGTTCCTCCCCACTGCCAACGGATCGAACCGGCCTCGATTGCTCAAGGAACATTGGTTCCCATCGCCTACGCTTCGATGACCAGTTCATTGCCTGGTGAAGTCATCTCTGCCGGAGTCGCGGTCGGAATTCCTGAAGATGACGATCACTGTGGGGTGATCATGGAATATTCAGCTCGCGGGCACCGTCATGAAATCGAAGAGATTGTCTCCAATATGGCACACCAGGCGCTGGAAATGAGGGGCCTGACGATAAAGTCAATCGAATGCTGCAGTGTAGAAGCGAAGGTCGAAAACGTGGCGGCGGTTTTTGCTGGAGTCGTCCTCATATAAATTATGCAAAGATGATATACGAAATGGATTGGTTCAAAGAGATAACAGAGAACGCTACAGGCGTTCTTTATCGTATTACAAAGAAATTACACGAGAGTCAGAGTCAGTATCAAAAGGTGGAGATGTTCGAGACCGCCGCCTTCGGCAAACTTTTAGCGTTGGACGGCGCAGTGATGCTGACAGAAGCGCACGAGTTTATCTACCACGATATGCTGGTTCACATTCCCATGCTCTCGCATCCAGAACCAAAGCGTGTGTTGATTGTTGGTGGAGGTGACGGCGGCACAGCTCGCGAGGTTTTAAAACATCGCACGGTTGAGACGGTGGACATGGTGGAGATCGACGTAGAAGTCGTCGAAGTCTCAAAACGCTATCTTGCCGATCTTGCCTGTAAACTGGATGATCCGAAATTAAATCTGTATATCCAGGACGCCATTGAATTCGTGCATGATAAAGAAGATATTTACGACGTTGTGTTGGTGGATTCGACCGATCCGATAGGACCTGGCGAGGGACTGTTCAATCGCTCTTTTTATCGGGATGTCTTCAACATACTCAAACCGGATGGCATTGTCGCAGTGCAGAGCGAATCACCGTTTTTATTGGGTAGAGAAGTCCCACAGATTTTCACTAAATTGCAATCCGTGTTTCCCTTGACTCGCCTCTACTGGGCGCCGATGCCTTGTTATCCTTATGGCACCTGGACTTTTACTTACTGTTCGAAATCAGGCATGGAACCAATCATTCGCCGCACTGATGAGGCCGAGGAAATAGAAGATGAGTGTAAGTACTACAATCGCAAAATTCATCAGGCATCGTTTGTATTACCCAATTTTATACGTAAATTGACTGAAGGGGCAAATTGACTGAAAGCTCTTCCCCACTCTTTCTAAGCTGTGCCTTACAGAAGCAAGGCGACTGGGAAATCATTGGTCTGCCATTTGACAATGCCAGTTCGTACCGCGGCGGCGCACGATTTGGTCCTTCACAGATCAGGCTGGCGTCAGACTCGATTGAAAGCTACAGCCCTTATGCTGATCGTGACCTTGATGATTTGCATCTTTGCGATTGTGGCGATCTGGATATCGTTTCTCTGAGTTCTGCGGATGCGGTAGAAAGTATCGCGGCATACTACATGCAGCAAAGTCTGGCGAAGAAAAAGCTGATCGGCATGGGCGGCGATCATACGGCTTCGATTGGAGCAGTTAAGGGATTATGTGATGCAGGTCTGCGACCTGTCGTTCTGCACCTGGACGCTCATATGGATCTACGCGATTCATATCTTGACGACCCGAATTCCCACGCCAGCGCCGCGAAACGAATTCTCGACATGGTGGGACCAGATCACCTTTACCAATGGGGAATGAGATCTGGAGAACGAAAGGAATTTGAATTCGCCAAGGAGCTGGGGACTTATGCAGGCAGGGATCCAGACGCTCTTTCTGTTCTTTGCAATAAATTGCAGGGCGAACCGATCTATATCACCCTTGACTTAGATATTTTCGATCCTGCAGAATTGCCGGGCGTGGGAAATCCTGAACCAGGTGGATTACGCTTCATCGAGTTTCTTCACCTTTTGAAAGGTCTGCCTGAATTAAATA
Organism: bacterium; assembly: GCA_018812585.1. GTDB lineage: Bacteria > Electryoneota > B3-LCP > B3-LCP > B3-LCP > JAHJDJ01. The sequence goes on along the minus strand of JAHJDJ010000330.1, from coordinate 6,935 downwards.
TCGTCGGTTTTGACGTCGTTGAGTTATCTCCAACCCTGGACGTCAGCGGCCGCTCATCGGTTATCGCTGCGGAAATTATCCGGGAACTCATCCTGACTTTTGCATAAAAGGTGAGACTATGCACTATCTCGATATCGTCATTGTGATTATCATCGCAGCTTCTATGATTGAAGGTGTGATACAAGGATTTATCTACGAAATATGTTCATTGATCGGTTTAATCGCAGGATTTTTCCTGGCGTTAAATTTTTTCGTTGCGATTGCCGGCTATTTGGCTTTTATCCCTTTGGCAGACTGGATCCTAAAGATCATCGCCTTTATAGCGATTCTGATCACGGTTAACATTACACTGCGAATCGTAGGTAAAATACTGCGAAAACTCATGAAAACGCTTTTCATGGGTTGGGTGGATCGAGTGTTGGGAATCGTTTTCGGCTTGCTTCGGGGCGCTGCGTTTGTGGTCTTTATAACAGTGATACTGCTGGTTACGCCAGCTTCGAATATGTTAGAAAGGGAAGCGCCGAGTACGAAATTCCTGGCGCCGGCTATTGAGTTAGCCAAACCTTTCATAGACTTGGTAACGGAAAAAAAACCTGATTTGCAGGATGCGATTTAGGGTCAGAAGTGAAAATCTAAGATCCGCCTCCGGGCGGATTTGTTGTTTAGGATCAAAAGAAAATTATGCATGAAGTATTTGAACTTTTAGAATTGGATCGGCTGCTATCGCACTGCGCAGTTGAAGCGGCATCTTCACTGGGTCGCGAGCGAATACTGAACTCAGCGCCGCTGGAAAGCGCGGACCGAGTTCGTCAAGAGTTGGCTCTGGTCGATGAGATGGCCGCGCTTTTAGGGCGGGGAGCTTTTCCGATACAAGGATTGACAGACGTTTCATCGACTCTACAGAGAATCGCTCCGCCAGGCGGGATGCCGGACCGGGATGAATATGCGCCATTAGGAGATTTCCTTAACGTATCAGGGCGGTTAAAGCGTCACATCGAGGGTCAGGAATTTCCGCAGCAAGGGCTGCTGGGCTTAGCCATGCAGTTAGGCGAATTCGAGGAAATCACTGACCGCATGGGTCAAATCTTCGACCAGACTGGCGAAATTATGGATAAAGCCAGCCCCGAACTGAAGCAGATTCGACGACAGATCGAGGCGGAACGCAGGCATTTGTCTGCCAGTATCGAGAAAGCGATGCGCAAATGGCAGAAACAGAACTACACTCAGGAAGACGCGCCGGCTTTCCGCGAAGGAAAACTGCTGATCCCGGTAAAATCTGAGCATCGCGGCCGCATTGAGGGCGTCGTCTACGATGAGTCAACGTCCGGCGCCACGGTCTTTGTCGAACCGTTGGAATCCATTGCCATCGGAAATGCCATTAAAAAGTTGGAAGGCAACGAACGGCGCGAAATCCATCGCATTTTATCCGAACTGTGCAACCACATTCGGGCGCGCCTGCAGGAGATCATGCTCTCGCTGGAAATATCGGCTCAGCTTGACCATATCTATGCAAAGGCTCGCTTTGCGCGTCGGCTGAATTGCATCCTGCCGAAAATCAGCGACGTCCCGACCATCACGTTAGTGGAAGCGAGACACCCGCTTTTAGCTCTGAAGGATGGAGTCAAGGTCGTGCCCATCAGCCTGACTTTAGGCGGCCCCGAGGGAAATGTACTGATCATCACCGGCCCCAACGCCGGTGGCAAAACGGTGGCGCTGAAAGCGGTAGGGTTGCTTTGTCTGATGGTTTCCTGTGGTTTGCTGGTGCCTGCCAAAGTGGGAACGACTTTACCTGTCCTGACAAACATCCATTGCGATATCGGTGATCGCCAGTCCCTCGAACAGGATTTATCCACTTATCAATCTCATTTGCTGAGATTAAAAGCTGCGTTGGATGATGAAAGTGCATCGAAACTGATTCTATTGGATGAATTCGGTTCCGGCACCGATCCGGCTGAAGGTTCTGCCATTGCACGGGCGGCGCTGCTGGAATTTCGACAGCAGGGAGCGCTGGTGATCGCCACCACGCACCACGGAACGCTTAAAGTCTTCGCGCATGAAACGGGCGGGATTTTTAACGGCAGCATGGAATTCAATGCGGAAACCTTTGAACCGACTTTTCGCTTCAGATCGGGAATTCCCGGCAGTTCTTACGCTCTTGAGATCAGCAGCAGAATCGGGCTGGATCAAGGGTTGATCACTACGGCAAGAGATTTCATCGGCGAAGAAACCACCAGATTAGAAGATCTGTTAAACCGCCTGAACGATTCGCTGCGCGAATCCGAGGAAACGAGGCGTAAAGCTGAGCTGAAAGAGACTGAACTGGAAGCGCTGAAGAAACTCTACGAAGAGCGTTTGCAGGGGATTAAAAAGACCGGGCAGGAAAAACTGCAGGAAGCGGCCAAAGAAGCCAAAGAGATCCTGCGGGATGCCAATAAACGCATTGAAGCGGCAATTAAAGAGATCAAAGAGAGCCAGGCAAACCAGGCAGTCGTCAAAAGCGCCCGGGATCGGGTTCAGGCGGAGAAAGAGCAGATCGAGAAGATACTCTCCAGCGGTAAGAAGAAAAAGCATCAGCGGGAACGCTGGGCGGGTAAAGTTGGAGATTGGGTTTACACGGAAAACCTCCAGGAACCGGTGCAGGTTTTAGCCTTCCGTAAGGATGGAAAAGAGGCACAGTTAGAGGTCGGCGTCATTCACCTCTGGATGGATACGACCAAACTGCATTTTGCCAACCCTCCGCAACAGGACATTGAGAGAAACAAAGTACAGGTTTCTGTCACTCGCGCCTCAGATCGGGATTCATTCGAACTGGATCTGCGAGGTATGCTGGCAGACGAAGCAGAATATGCCGTGGAAAAATATCTCAGCGACTGTTTGGTATCGGGCTGGACTTCGGTCAGAATTATTCATGGCAAAGGGACGGGCGCCTTGCGGACACGTGTGCAGGAAGTCCTGAAGAAACACTCTGACGTGAAATCCTTCCGCTTCGGCCGCCCGGATGAGGGGGAATATGGCGTGACGGTGGTGGAATTGAAATGAGTGCACCATGGGTATAAAACCCACGGCTATTCACATAGATTCAGAAACACCGGGACATTCCCAAGGGGACCGCTTGCCCGCGGCTTCGCGGCGAGCTGTCCCGGCCACCCGCCGTTGATTTAAAAGAAAAGCCCGTCAGATCCCGAATACCAATGGCACAGGCAAATCGGGATGACGGGCTTATTTTTTATAGGAGACTATTTCATAAGCACCATCTTACCCGATGCCGTAGTCGGGATCGTCCCTGACCCCGAAGTTTGGAGGCGGTACAGATAGATCCCAGAAGCTAATCCTGATGCCTCAAACGTCACCTCATGCACTCCAACATCCCTGAAACCATCGATTAACGTCGCCACTAACCGCCCTGAGATATCGTAAACTGACAGGTTCACCTGGCTGACATCTGACAACCGAAAACTGAGAACTGTAGAGGGGTTGAAGGGATTTGGGAAACTAGTTATTAGTTTATAGTTCGTGGTTTGTAGTCGTTCTGTTTCGATGGTATCGAACGGATTGGGGGCACCGTCGACGGGATACGGGATGAAGCCTGCCTCATGATCAGTCCCTAACTTTTCAAATGGGAAACTGCTTTCATCCCAGGCTAGATCAGGGTTTTCGCCGACCTTTCCAGCAAAGGTGTAATTGCCAGCAGGATATCCAGCATCGATGGGATACCACATCCCGGGGCGATTGATGGTCCAGCCGGGTTGGTAGTTGGTAAAAGCGCGCAGGACTACGGTGGAAGGCGCCCCGCCTTCATAGGCGGTTTCCAGCCAGGCGTCGAAATCCACGGGCATCGGGTCTGCATTTTCTACGAAAACGTCAAAGTAAACATTTCCGCCTGACGCCGGGATCTGTATAGGCGGATTGAGGGGGGTTAGAGTGATGTTTATGTCTGGATAAGGGGCAACCTCCGATGGAAATCCCAGCACCTTTATGTCATCGATATACCAGCCATCCAAACTCTTAACGTTATCCGAACGCAGCTCAAATCTTAGTTTGACGGACGATTCTCCCAGATATGGTGAAAGATCGATTTTTTCGTAAAGCCAGATAGGTGATGAGCCATCATAGCCAGGTTGATTTTCAGGTTGAACACCATCACCGCTGCCGGGGGTAGTGAAGATGGCATCGACTGGATCCCATGATGCACCGTTATTTGTAGAAAATTCGATTTGCAGGAAATCGTACAGTACTTCTATTTCCCACTTGGTCCAGAATTCCAACCACGCAGAATCATAATTGCTCAAATCCAATGCATTGGCCAGGGTCATTGACGCGTTGGTATTGGCATAGTAGTTCCTGCCAGGCGAATCGGAAAAGCTGAAGGATCCGGTATGTGGATCACTGGCGTCCATCCCCCAGTAATTATTGATAGTCCAATTATTGAATCCAACCTCTGCCCCGTCGCTGAACAGTTCAGTCGGCTCGCCCACGTACAGCGAACAGAGCTGGGTGCGCGTGTAGCTTTCCTGGTTGACTATAAAATCGAAATACACCTTGTGGCCAATAGGACAACCTGGCGTAACCGTAGCGATGAATGGCGTCCCCGAATTGTCAAAATAGGTGCGGCGTTCCAGGGAGTCCACCTGAATCACTGCAGCATCCAAAGTGACCCAGGGATCGATGGTGGTCAATTGGTAGTCGATTGGCTCGGAAGTACCCCAGCCTTTATTCTGTATCTCAATGATCAATTCTTCAGTCTCGTCAGGGGTCAGGAAACCATCATCAACGCTTAATCCAGTCATTTCAATCAATCCTCCCGCCGTCCAACCGGTATGCAGGCAGGCTCGCAGGTTTTCGGCCGCATCTGGTATGATCTCTTCGATAGGTTGATAAAAACCTACCCCCCCTGTTTCAGGTGAAACCGAAATGATATCATGATCGTGAAGGTGGTAATCTAAGGCGTTACCATTTGCGGCATAGAACACCAGGCAGGCATAGCCGAATTCGTAATTGTTATCTTTAGCCATGGCGCGCATATATTCCTGGTGAACATCATAAGCCTCAGGTGGAATCGTCGCATAGGCATACGCAGTCAGATACCATCCACCATAAGTATGGAAAGTCTGGCATGTGTAGATATCTCGCGCTGAAATAAAATTCATCATCGCAGAGGTCTCTGGTTCAGACCCGGCATAGGGACCGCGATAGCCTATGGAACTCGGATTCGGGCTGGAACCCAGATTATCATAGCCCCATTGGTAAGTATAATTCCGGTTATTATCTACACCATAAACGCCACCGCCGTTGTCGCGGCGGTTCTTGCGCCACATGCCACCACCGCCTGGATTGGTCAGTTCATTGTAAAGCAGCCCATCCGGATTGACCACCGGGACAAAATACAATTCACGGTTATCGACCAGATAAGTCGCTTCAGGATCTGTCCCGTAGTTTTCCAGCAGCCACCACATGGCGTACAGCACCGCAGTATACCCGCCAACTTCACGGGGATGGTGGGTGGCATCGAACAAGGCTTCCGGTTCATTCTCGTCGATGGTGGGATTGTCAGAAATCTTTACCATGTAAATAGGATTGCCGTCCCATCCGTAATCTAAGACTTCTTTTTCCGTACAAATATTGGGATAGAGGAAGAACATCGAGTCAAGATCAGCAACGATTTCTTCAAAATTATAGTACCCACCAGTGGAACCGTACTTCATGTGCACTGGATCGTCGTCTGTTTGTGCGGGAATATTCAGTAGATTTTCCCGGCAAATGTCGCCGTAATATTTTACCAGGTCATCCTGTACGATTTGATAGCTTATGCCGCTTCCCTGCAGAAGATCTACATCAGACTGACTGAGGGGCATCTCCACACCACCACCTGCAACCGGTCGAGCATCATCCAGAGGCAAGCCGAGGAGCGCTAAACTGCGTAACGTTTGTTCGCTGGCATCGGGGATGAGAACCTGATGATAGACGTTTGCGTGAACTGGAATTTGCAGAATCAGCAGAAAAGCTACCAGTGTGAAAATCCATGATATTGACGTGCGTTTCATAGTGTCTCTCCAGGGTTGCGTACGGGTGGTTATTTGGCTAAGGCTTTAATATACAAAAATTTCACGATGAAGTCAAGCCAAAAGTCGTGGGGGCAAAAAAAAGGCGAACTATGATGTTCGCCTTGTAGTATTTTAAATCATTGCGCATGAAGATTCAGACAGATGATCAACGATTATAAACCGATTTTTAAACGTTTGTTTTAATCATATGATTATATCATTTGATCAACACCATCTTCCCTAATCCCGTAAACTCGCCCGCTGTCAATCGGTAGAGATAAATCCCTGACGCTAAATTCGCCCCATCAAACGTCACCTCATGCAGACCCGCATCCCGGTAGCCATCGACCAGTTCTGCTACTTTTCGCCCCTGGATGTCAAAGACATTCAACAACACGGAACTCGTAACTCGCAACTCGTAACTGAGAACAGTTGTTGGATTAAATGGATTGGGATAGGCTGAAATCAATTCATAGTTTTCTGCTTTTAGTTTTAAGCTTTCGGATTTATCCAGCGGTTCGCCGATGTTGAACCATTCTCCGATTGCAGGACCGAATCCGCTGGACAGCTTTTCAAACTGGAAGAAATTATCATCCCAGACGACGTCGGGATATTGTCCGATGTAGGCGTAGTAAACGTAATTGCCTGGGGGTGCATTTTCGGGGACAAGCTGCGTTCGCTCACGGCTGATCGACGAGCCGCCGGGCAGCATCAGATTGACAGGTCCCAACAATACATATTCATACCCTGTCGGTGTGACGGTGCTGATCCAGGCATCCAACACCACCGGCGTATCTTCAAGGTTGAAGATTTCGATGTTGAAATCGAAACTTCCGCCTGTTGCCGGGATCTGAATCGGCATACCGTAGGGAGTCAGTGCAACTTCGACCTGCG
>JAHJDJ010000329.1 GCA_018812585.1 bacterium | reverse complement strand
GATCAAGCGAAGCACTTTACAGGCGAGAAAAAAGTACAACTTAAATCGACAAAATGAGGCAGCATCCTTAACTCAGGCAACACACAAAACTCACCCTTAACTAAACAGCAAAACAGTCCGAAAGACTTTGACGACGTACACTGTTACAATAAAATGGCCATCTATTATTCCGCTTATTGTTCCATTAAGTTCACGATATAAGATTACTGTATCCAGTGACACACTACCAAAACAGTTCTGATCTAATATTTCTTCAGTTAGATAGTTCTCAAATGAAAAATAAATGTCATAAAAACCAGGGATTAAATCTATGTCGTAATAGCCTACCTCATCTGTGAATACTGAGTCGGTAACAGCACTTGGTGAATCTGCTTCGAAAAACACTTCAATTCCTCCATGGTTCGATTGACCTCCCAAGTAAGCGAAGCCGTCCACCATTACGGCATTGCACAATATGGTTAGATTGATTATAACCAGCAGAGATATTATAAGCTTCTTCAACTCACCCTCCATGCCTTAAAGTGCTTGAATTCGTTCTTCGTCTGGTTAGAAAAGACTCATAATAGTGAAAGCACTAGTGACAATCTTTACAACGATCTTTCAGCCAATTTAGTGCTCGCTCGATCGCTTTATCAGCTGAATTTTCTGTAACACTTGGCAGCTCATACTTTACCCACGTTTCTGCATCTTCTTGCTCTCTATCATATTTACCATTCGTTTGCGGAAATGTGGGCTGGACAGTGAAATATTCTTTTTTGTATGATGCTATGTCGTATTTCTCTGTATCGTGACGAAAGCGTGCCTCTAATCTAATTGTTTCTGTTTCCCCATTATTGAGAAGAACGACAGTTTGAACTACTTTCTCTACTGTATAAAATTCACAGGCGAATTCATAGAATTTTTCTTCAATCATTATAATCTCCTTATTGGGCTGTGATTGTATGTAAATTGGATTATACGCTGATTTGCAATATACGAAAATTAAAACGCTTTGTCAAGTTAAATATTGGATTCAGGTAATTATTTTGATTTTGTCGATTTTCTAACAGACAGGAATCTGTCAGCAGTGAGAAACCCACCGCTGCGCTAAGGACCTGACGCAACAGATAATAGGCATCCAGCCACTATCTGACAAAGGACAGACAGGAATGTCTATCCTCCTCTTCTGCGCTCCCGCGTCACACGAGGGCGTGCGACACCACGATGAAACTGTCGCCTGCTGAGAGCCGACAGCACAGACAATTATGCCTGCGTCTTCTTCCCGGTCAATTTGGCTACCGTAAACCCACTGACGAATCCCAGAATCACCAACAGCGGTGTCAGCAGGATCAGCGGGATGTCTATCGACCAGAACAGAAAGCGGAAAAATACATCATGGCTGTTTTGAACGATGAGCAGCAGAACCAACGCCGCCACGACAATTAGAACAACGGTTTTTGCGTTCACGATATCTCCTTGATTTTTGCCGTTATGTCAGGTCACCGCTGCGCTTACCATAGGTAGAATGAAAAAGGGTGCACCTCCCGCGTGTCGTGCGTATAAGTGGTAAACAGAATATTTTTCAATACCACACGTACGAAGGAGGTGCAAGATGCAATGTATCGGATTTGACATCCATAAGCAATCATTTTCAGCTGCAATTTTAGATTCGGAGTCCGGCTCGATGCGCCATCTGCGTGGTCCGGTCACCCGTGAGAGTTTGATGGATTGTCTGAATTTTCCCGGTCCCAAGAAAGCAGTTTTCGAAGCTGGCCGCACCTGGAGTCTGTTTTACGAGCTGATCCAGGATCTGGTCGACGAGGTGCAGATGGCGCACCCTTTGAAAGTTCGGGCTATTGCTGAAGCCAAGATCAAGACCGATGCGATAGATGCTGCCACGCTGGCTCAGCTGCTGGCGGCCGACTTGATTCCGCCATCGCATCTGCGCCAGCGGCCCAATCGCGAAGCCCAGCAGGTGTTGCGTCAGCGGATGTATTTCGTACGGCTGCGCACCAGTTTGAAAAACCGCATCCACGTGCTGATTGACCGTCAATTACCAGAAGTGCGGCAGGGACTGACCGGCTTCAGCGATCTCTTCGGTAAAAAAGGTTTGAATCTGCTGTGGTCGCTGCCGCTGGAAAGCCGAGATCGGCAGTTGCTGGATGAGATGCTGACGCTCTACGACCAGTTAAGCGATCACTTGAAAAGCAGCACTAAACGGGTCGAGCAGCTCTTCAGCGAAAACCAGAATGCCCAACTGCTGGAAACGATGCCGGGATTGGGCAAATTCCTGGCCACCTTAGTC
>JAHJDJ010000328.1 GCA_018812585.1 bacterium | reverse complement strand
TCTACCGCCTTGAGGCAGGGGAGTATTCTGCCGTGGGGAAGATGGTGTTGCTGAAGTGAATGATCACATCTATAGTCGGGGTCGCCCTCGACCCCGACGCTGAAAAGAAGAACGGGCTGTCATCCTGAACACAGTGAAGGATCTCATAGTCTATTGTGTGGCCCGGCTGGCTCGTCCAGCCGGGTTTATTATAGGCCTGGTGGTCACCGACCACACCGTGACCGGTTTGGAATGGTGGCCCGGTGCCCCACAGCTTGCTGTGGGAATGTAAGTCGTACCCCAAAGACATCCCCCAAAATCCGTGCAATCCGTGGAATCCGCGTAATCCGTGGTTCAGACAATTAACACTTGACACCTGTTCGATGAGCCTATTAACGACTCCCAAATTCTCCCCATCAACACCAAAATATCACCCCATTTTCAGACAAATCGTCAATTAGACAAGAATCTATGACAAATTTGTCGTTTTTGGCCAAAAATGACAGATTTGTCACCCATTTACGACAGATTTGTCCTCGCGGAAAAGGCATTATATACTATTGTAAATACTGGCCTTATGTTGAGTTATCCACATTGCGATGACAGATTTGTCCGAGGCTGCGACAGATTTGTCCAAGCGCCGAATATATCGTCGATTATAGCAGATATTACACTATTGCCATTTTGCTTCGGCAGGGTGGCCGGGACAGCTTCGGCGAAGCCGTCAGACAAAGTCTGAGATGTCTCGGGCATGCCGTGCTATCTACCCCACTTTCCCATTGAATTTCGCCATTTTCCGCCGTATATTAAGCAGGCATAAAACCAGAACCTATAACCCGAAACCCGACACCCATGACAAGCGAACCTACTGAAAAATCTAACTTTATCCGCACGATTATCAAGGAAGATATCGCCCGCAGCAAGCACGACGGACGCATACACACCCGCTTCCCCCCGGAACCCAACGGCTACCTGCACATCGGTCACGCCAAGGCGTTCTGCCTGAGTTTCGGCTTCGCAGAAGAGTTCCACGGCCTCTGCAACCTCCGCTTCGACGATACCAATCCGACCAAGGAATCGCAGGAATATATCGATGCTATCATCAAAGATATCAAATGGTTAGGCTTCGATTGGGGCGACCGGCAATATCACGCCTCAGACTACTTTGGCACGCTCTACGGGTGGGCGCGGAGGCTCATCAAAGCGGGCCAGGCGTACGTCTGCGATTTGACCGGAGAACAGATCCGTCAGATGCGCGGCACGCTGACAAAGGCAGGGCAGCCAAGCCCCTTTCGCGACCGCCCAGTCGACGAGAACCTGGATCTCTTCGAGCGCATGAAAAACGGTGAATTCCCGGATGGATCGAGGACATTGCGGGCCAAAATCGACATGGCTGCCGGCAATATGAACCTGCGCGATCCGGTCATGTACCGCATCCTGCGCGCCCCGCACCCCCGAACGGGTGACAAGTGGTGCATCTACCCGATGTATGATTGGGCTCACGGGCAGTCCGATTCCATCGAAGGGATCACGCATTCGCTCTGTTCGCTGGAGTTCGAAGACCACCGGCCGCTGTACGACTGGTTCCTCGAACAGTTGGGCGAACATCATCCGCAACAGATTGAATTTGCACGACTTAACCTAACTTACACGATCATGTCCAAGCGCAAATTGCTGAAGCTGGTCGAAGATAAATACGTTCACGGCTGGGACGATCCCCGCATGCCGACGCTGTCTGGAATGCGCCGCCGCGGCTACCCTCCGATGGCCATTCGCAACTTCTCGGAGCGCATCGGCGTGGCGAAAAAGCCGAGCATGGTTGATCTGGCGATGCTGGAACACTGCGTGCGGGAAGAGCTGAATAAGACCGCGCCGCGTTTCATGGCGGTGTTGAAGCCGCTGAAGGTCGTCATCGATAACTATCCAGAAGGGCAAGTCGATGATTTAGAAGCAGTTAACAACCCTGAAGATCCTGAGGCTGGAACCCGTAAGGTGCCATTCTCGCGGGAGATTTACCTGGAACGCGACGACTTCATGGAGGATGCTCCCAAGAAGTTCTTCCGTTTAGCTCCGGGACGTGAAGTCCGGCTGCGTTACGCTTACTTCATCACCTGCAACGAGGTCATCAAGGATGCTGCGGGAAATATCATCGAACTGCGCTGCACCTACGATCCGGAAACTCGAGGGGGCAATGCACCAGATGGCCGTAAGGTCAAGGCGACGCTGCACTGGGTATCCGCAGAGCATGCCATCGATGCAGAGGTGCGATTATACCAGACTCTATTCAGCAAAGAAGATCCTGAAGATGTCGAAGAGGGGCAGGATTTCACCGTTCATCTGAATCCTGATTCACTACAGGTTTTGTCTGACGCCAAATTAGAGCCGAATCTGGCGGGTAAGGAACCGGGCTTCTCTTGCCAGTTCGAGCGGCAGGGGTATTTCTGTGTGGACGCTGATTCAACTGCTGAGAAGCCGGTTTTCAACCGAACGGTGACGCTGAAGGATATTTGGGCACGGATGCAGAAAAGAGAATAAAAGAAGTAAAGAATAAGAGAATATAAGAAGCGTCAGGTCACACCCAGAGACTAAAGTCTCCGGCAAGATATGGTGCAAAGGGTAACGGGGTAGAACCATTGACGCTGATGCGCCATCGGGTGCGGAGATCCGACGGCACAAATGATGTCAATCAAATGACCCAAATATTCCTTGGATTTTCTTGCTGTTCACCCTAATATTAAGACATGGTGATATTTGCTGTTAAGTCTAATCTAATAACGGGAGACAGCTTATAGGCACTACCTAAATTGCTCTCTGAAAGGAGGTGTATGATGCCTTATGAAATTTCGGTCGCCGCCGACCAGACTTACATCAAACTGCGTCGTTGGGGGAAGGTATCCGAAGAAGAGATGAAGAAATCTCTGAAGGAATTACAGACACTTGCCAAAAATGAGAAAATCAATCGTGTTCTGGTTGATGGCAGCGAAGTAGAATTTGAACTTAATTCACACCAACTTTTTCAATTCGGCGAAGCGATCAGCCAAACTTTTAGTTCTATTCGGCTTTGGTTCGCAGTAATATTCGGAGATAAGTCAAAAGAAGATCTAAAATTTCTGGAGACAATCATCCATAATCGAACCAAAAATTCAGCTATATTTGCAGACGAACAAAGCGCCTTGGATTGGTTGAAATCTAAGAAGTAGTCACTATTTCTGTCAAAGCGCCATTAACAGGCTCCTCGAAAGAGGAGTCTTTTTATTTTACTTGATTTATAGCGCAAATATTCGTAGATTTGATAGTCACATTTCGTAATTTAAAAATCAGTATAGTCTGCGTCTTCAAATTCCCGAGGTAATGACAATGAAACGAGCAGTGGCTATTTTGATTATCATAATGCTATCATTTTCTCCGGCAGGATCGACGGAACAGAAACTGCTGCCCAGCACAGGCGGAGAGGACATTCTATTTGGAGAACATGTAGCCATCGATGGAGAGTGGGCAGTCGTGGGGGCTCACAGGGACAGTGAAGCTGGCAGCTCTGTTGGAGCGGCCTACATATATCATTTGGAAGGGTCTACCTGGGTAGAGTATGATAAGATCTTTCCCAGTGATCCTGATAGTTTATGGTATTTCGGATCAGATGTCGATATCAGTGGTGACAGGATTATTGCGGGTACATCTTCGCATGACAATGATCGTGGAGCGGCATATGTCTTTGAGCTTCAGGGAGGTAGCTGGACAGAAATCGGAAAATTGACACCGTCAAATGGATATGCGAATTGTCACTTCGGTGAAACAGTTGGAATAGATGGGAATTATGCGGTTGTCGGCGCTGAGAGTGACAAAATACCACCCAATATTGAAACAGGCGCCATTTATATTTTCCGGCAAGAGGGAAGTAACTGGATTGAATATCCTAAAATCGTTCCAGAGGATATTGCAGGATACGATGACTTTGGAGCTGCTGTAGCAATATCCGGGGATTACATCATTGCCAGTGCACCGGCAAATAATCCAGTCTATGAAACCAGCGGCGCTATCTATATTTATCACCGAGAAGGAACTGAATGGAGTCAGCAGGACAAAGTCTGGGCGCTGGATGATGACCAGTGCAATTTCTTCGGATATAGCGTTGATATAGATGGCGATAACTTCGTTGTGGGAGACCTGGGCTGGGATAACGATCCTGCTAATAACTACGACAACAGAGGAGCGGCTTACGTCTTCGAGAGAAATGGGAATAGCTGGTTTGAAGCTGCCAGACTATTGGCTGATGACGGTGTAGCCAGCGACAATTTAGGCCGATCAGTAGGGATCTCGGGAGACTTTGTGATTGCGGGTTCACCAAGCCATGGTGAATTGGGATATAACTCTGGCGCTGCATACCTGTTTTCAGGAAGCGGCGGCAGTTGGAGCCAAATGGAAAAGATAACAGCCGGTGACGGTGGAGAGGACCAGGTGTTTGGTTATGCCGTCGCAGTCGGAACTGATCATCTGATTGTTGGGAAACCTTGGGATGATGACATGGGAGAAGATGCCGGATCGGCCTATGTGTACTCAGATCTCATTCCGGTTGAACCTGAAGACATTCCAGGTCAGATAAGTAGATTTATACTGCACCAGAATTATCCTAATCCATTCAACAGCCAGACCTGCATCTCTTTTTATCTGCCTGCTGCAACATCCGTCTTACTAGAGGTGTTTGATCTTAACGGGCGACGCGTTTCAATATTGGCGGATGGAGAGTATCACGCTGGAGGCTGGAGCGTCAATTGGGATGCCGACCACCTGGCTTCAGGGATTTACCTGTATCATTTTGCTACTGAGAACTTTAGTTACACCAGAAAAATGGTACTCCTGAAGTGAGACAGTTTAAACAGTAACATATACAGGCTCCTCGAAAGGGGAGTCTTTTTATTTTACTTGCTTTTGGGCCAGGGAAATGGTAGCTTGGTGGGCATGAAAGACACGACTATGAACGATCTGTTGAAACGCATCGAATGCGCCACCCGTTCGCTTTTTGACGGCGAATCGAGCGGCCACGATATCAACCATCTGAAGCGCACTAAAAACCTGGCGCTGCACATTCAGGAGATCGAGGGCGGCGATCCTCTAGTTCTTGCCGCGGCGGCGTTACTGCATGACGTACACCGGTTGAAGCAGAGTCAGACCGGCGTCTTCTGTTCGCCGGAAGCATCCCTTCCGCAAGTATTGATGATCCTGCGCGAAGCCCAATTTCCATCAGATAAAATCGGGAAGGTTCTGCACTGTGTTCAGTATCACGAGGAGTACAGTTTTTCAGCGAACGGCAGGACAGTAGATGACATCGAGACGCTGATATTGCAGGATGCGGACAACCTGGACGCTATGGGAGCGATCGGGATCGGGCGGACGTTCCTCTTCGGCGGCGCGCATCAGGTGCCGATGTGGGCGCCGGAGATTCCTCTGCCAAAGCGGGATACTTACGATGAGGAGACATCGATGCAGGACCCATCGGTGCTGCACCACTTTCATGCCAAGCTGTTGAAGCTGAAAGACAGTATGAATACCGCGACGGCTAAACAGATGGCTGAGCAGCGTCACCAGTTCATGGAGCGGTTTGTGGCGGAGTTTATCGCGGAATGGAGAGGGGCGAGGTAGGGGAGAATAAGAAGAAAAGAATAAAAGAAGTAAAGAAGGATCCGTGGGCATAAAACCCGCAGTGGCGGACAAGCCCACAGCTATTAATATGGATCGTATGTAATGATTGCCCAGCCATGAATGGCGTGGGCTACGGATGGTACAATCCGCCTGAAGTGGATAAATCCCTCAGAAGAGGGCTGAAGCTGGTAGACTGCGCTGTTCTTAGTCTACCCTACATCAGAGTGTCACGGAGTGTCCGTGACACCCCAGAAAAGTAACGGATGCTCAGCCCTTGAAGAACGTGGGCTACGGATGTACATCTGAAAGCCCCCTGAATGGGGGTGAAACTGCGCTGTGCTTAGTCTACCCTACACTTTGGAGAATGAGCCAACGATGCAAGTAACTTTACGAGACGT
>JAHJDJ010000327.1 GCA_018812585.1 bacterium | reverse complement strand
GATTCTTGGAAAAACATCAATAATTGCGTAATTTTTATATACTCCAAAATCAAAATAGCTTAATCATGGCGAAACAAACTTCTCTTCTCCTCCTAGCTGTTCTTTTTACTGCACAATTGACGGCATTTGCCAATGATGATCGCCCCATCATCGATGGCGAACGCGCTCACAGCTACGTTTTCGTTCTGGCGTCCGATTCCCTTGAAGGCCGACGGACTGGCTTACCCGGCGGCGAAAAGGCTGCTGATTGGGTCGCGGATCAATTGTCCGCCTTCGGCTGCCTGCCCGGTGTCGGGGATACCTCTTACTTCCACCCCTGGATCATCGATGCGCCTTATGAAGAACCGCCGATGATTCTGCGCAGACTCCCCAACGCAGGGGAGACGGACACTTTGGAATTTCAGTATGGCAAAGACTTCGTCCTGTTTGCTCATGGAGGCGGTGGCAGGCATATCGGCCAACTGGTTTTTATCAGCTATGGCATTGACGCTCCTGACCGCGGTCGTGATGATTACCAGGGTTTGAATTTGACCGGAAAAATTGCTCTGGCGATGCGCGGCGCCCCTTCACCCGGAGGCCGCAGGTTCTGGAAGGATGAAAGCGGGAACGGAGAAAAGGCGATAACCGCTTATGATGCCGGAGCCGTCGGTTTTCTGATGTTTCAAGGCGAAAAAGCTGTCAAGGGATCGCTGGGTCAAGAGAACTTTCGCTCCGATCTCCCGTCATTCTGGGTCAGTCTGGAAACTCTGAATGCCATCCTTGGCGGGACCGGCATGGATGCCGACTCACTGCAGAAGTTAGCTAATACCAACAAGTCAGGATTTCATCTTGAACTGCCCATCACGCTGGAAATCGAAGCGCACGGCAAGATCATCAAGGACGCGCCCACACGCAATGTGCTGGCGAAAATCCCCGGAACCGATCCGGATTTAGCGCATGAGATTGTCCTGGTCGGCGCTCACATGGATCACCTGGGCGTGGATGCTGCCGGACGCATCTACAATGGCGCGGAAGATAATGCGTCAGGTACGGCATTATTGATGGAATTGGCACGTACATTGATTGAACGGGGCGAGCAACCCAAGCGCAGCGTCTATTTCTGCGCGTTCGCTGCCGAGGAACTGGGGTTGATGGGATCTGAAGCGTTTGTCAACAATCCGCCGATACCGTTGGATTCAGTAGTGGCTATGATCAACATGGACATGGTCGGTGAAGGAGGTGACGGAGCTTCAATCGGTGGAGGATGCAATTTCCCTGAGGCGATTGACATCTGGGAAGGTGCTCTGACAGAGTCACAATTAGAGCGCATCTACCAGTTCAAGCCCGGATACTACAGCGACCACGCGCCCTTCGAAGACGTTGGCATTCCGTCCTTTGCAGTATTCGGACGCGGGGAGCATAAGTTTTATCATCAACCGGAGGACACCGCAGAGTTGGTACAACCTGAGGTTCTATCCGAGGTGGGCGGGATGGTTTACGCGGGGATGCTGGCCTTTGTCAATCACGAGGAATCGCTGCACAGGGAAGGACGATATGAACGTTATCTCTGGGATGCTTCCGAAACGGTACTGATCGGTTCGCCGGAGATTCCCTTCGATCTCGATGGCGACGCTCCCGATCTGATCCTCTATAATGCCACGGGAAAAACCAGCTCGCTCGAGGATGTGTTGCTTGGATTAGACTCATTTGAGTCATCTCTGCTGCAGGAATCATTCGAGGTTTACAGCCGTATCTCCAGGATCGATGAAATCCCCACTGGTAAGCAGATACCCGCGCTTGCGCTGGGATTGGGCAATCCTCTAAGTAATAATAGTCTGCCAGAACTTTACCGCACTCTGCAACGGCTGGACGTCAGCTTTGTAATGGTGCCCGAGAATCAACTAAAGAAGTACTTCGGCAAATCCGGATTGAACGCGGAAGGACTATCTTTCCTGCTGACGGCGCGCCAGGTCGGTTTGAAATCAATCTGGGAGGTGAAGAAGCTGGCTGACGGAGCATCTCTGGCCGGAGCAACAACCAGCCCGGTTGTCATTCGCGTTTCCGGTGGTCTCAAGGGATACAACCCCGATCTTTTGCCGGAATCCAATCACTGCTTCTTCCTGTTTGACGTCGATCCGATTGAGGGTCTGGAACTGGCTGCTTTCGAAGCATTAGCTGACAGAATCGGCTGGCCTGATGTGGGGATATATGCAGAAACCTTTGAGGATGCTGAAGAGATGATCGGAAGATGGTTGGATGCAGGATATGAGCAGAACCTGATCAACGGTCTGTTAGGCGATCACCTGGTGCTGTTCCTGAGGAAATAAGGGATTATAACTTAAGAGTCAAAAAGGGCGGCTGAGGAGCCGCCCTTTTTGTATGTCGTAAT